>CAZYLX010000803.1:0-2189 GCA_964648595.1 uncultured Acidimicrobiaceae bacterium | reverse complement strand
AGGGCACCATGATGGAAATAATGGGAATAGGCGTCCTGATCGACGGCCCGCCCGGTCTCGGGAAAAGCGATGCGGCGCTCGGGCTCATCAACATCGCAGCGGTCCGGCTGCCGCCTCGACCGGCGGTTGTGATCGGTATTCAGCAGACGATCTTCGGCATCGTCTTGATCGTCGCCACCGCTCTTGCGGTCACGTGACGGTGAAGCCGCCGACCTGCCTGAGCTGTTTGCGACTCGAGACGTTGCGGCGACCGATTCTGGTCGCGTCGTTCGGACGAGTCAGAAGCCATGCCGCGAGCACGATGACTGCTGCGACGATGGTGTCCGCCCAGTAGTGATTTGCTGTGATGACCACGACGGCGAGCGTGATGACCGGGTGAGCCAGGATCAACCATCTCGCCGTTGATGTGCTGAGCCAGATGACACCGAGAGCGACGAGCATGGCCCAGCCCACGTGGAGCGATGGCATGGCCGCGAGCTGATTGGCGCCGCCGGAGACACCGAGTTCGTAGGGGTCGGGTCCGATGGTCTGAGCAGTGTCGACG
Organism: uncultured Acidimicrobiaceae bacterium; assembly: GCA_964648595.1. Classification (GTDB taxonomy): domain Bacteria; phylum Actinomycetota; class Acidimicrobiia; order Acidimicrobiales; family SZUA-35; genus SZUA-35. The sequence goes on along the minus strand of CAZYLX010000803.1, from coordinate 1,645 downwards.
AAACCGCTCATCATCCGCGGCGGCTTGAGTGGGTAGAGGACATGCACGACCAACCCAACGGTTGTCGTGGCAACCAGAGCGTTGCGCACTCGGCCGAAGCTCGGACGATGTTTGCGCCATACCCAAACGAGGAACATGAGCGTCAGAGGGAAGTGGACGCCGATGTAGTAGACGTTGGTGAACTTGATGAGCCAGGTAGACCCGAGAACTGCCGCCTGGATTGCTGCTTCGTTCGGTAGCCCGAGGCTGTGCTGAACGTCGATGACCGTTGCCGCGTTGTGGCTTGCTGCGGCGAGGTCACCGCTGGTGATGCTGCGAACCCCGGCGTAGGCAGCCCAGAGTGCGGCGAGTACCAAACCGTTCCACGCGAGGTCGAAACGCCTTGGTCCGAGATCCAACTCTGTGGATGCTCCTGATTGGATTCGTCGTGTCGCTGCGACCATGGGTCGAACGTTAAGAAATGACGCCTCGAGTGTCGTCCGGCGAAGGCATGATTGAGCCTCCACCATCCGGCGGAGTCGGCGAAGCTCAAACGTCGATCAGTTCATCCGTTCGGCCGAGCTCGTCCACGCATGGATCCGAGAGAACCAGGCGCTTCGCCTGGGCCGGGCCATAGGTCATACTGGATCGGTATGTCGGGTCGCCCTGGGTATGAAGAACTCGTTGCTGAGCGTGGTCGCGAGGTCGCCGATGAGATCATCGAAAGCGCCGAGATGCACAGCGATTGGGGCCACAAAGAGTGGGACGTCGCCCTCCGCTCAGCGATCGAGTACTACGACCGTCCGCCGGATTCGGTGCTCGAGGCTCAACAGCGCGAGAACGCTCGCCTGTACGACGACCTTGTCGCGCGACGTGGCGACGAGGTTCGCCCGATCCTGTATCTGTCGCTTGAACTGGGTGGCGACGCGTATGACCACCCAACCCGCCTCGCCCAAGCCGAAGCGGTCTACGACGCAGAGGGATGGCGACTCCCCGCTGATCGTGGGATGCGCGACGAACTCGATTGGGCTGCGGCCCAGGCTCGAGTGGTCGCCGATGGCTAGAGGCGCGGTCGTCTTCGACGTTGGGGAGCGAGCGAGGGTGGTTCCCAGCCCCGGTCGGCTGGGTTGATGTCGGTACCTGGCGCCACCACCGAGTCGATGGCATCGAGGGTGTCGCTGTCGAGCGTGACGTCGGCCGCGCCGAGGAGGTCGCCGAGTTGTTCCTCGGTACGGGGACCGATCAACGCCGCCGTCACTCCGGGATGCTCGACCGCCCACGCGAGCGCCATGTGCGTGAGGCTGATGCCGGCGTCGGTCGCGATGGCCCGGAGTTGCTCGACCGCATCGAATTTCGTCTGATTTCCGACATCGAAATGATCGGGGTTGGTTTCTGCTCGGCTGCCGCCGGGCGGCGTTCCCAGCCCGTACTTGCCGGTGAGCCACCCTCCCGCCAACGGACTCCAGACCATGACGCCCATGCCGAACTGCTGTGCCACCGGCAGCACGTTGCGTTCGATCCCGCGCGTGAGGATCGAGTATGGAGGTTGCTCGGTGTGAGGGCCGGATCGGTTGAGGCGCTCAGCTGACCAGTGGGCTCTCACCAGTTCTTCGGCTGGGAAGGTCGAGGTTCCCCAGGCTCGGATCTTGCCGACGCGGATGAGATC
>CAZYLX010000802.1:0-2194 GCA_964648595.1 uncultured Acidimicrobiaceae bacterium | reverse complement strand
ACGGGAGCTTGTTTGCGGGGGGCGTTTCGAGGTCAGTCATCAGCATCCGATCGGAGACGTCTGGGCCGCAATGCCGGCCAGGGGCGTGGGCAGCGAGCCTGGTAGAGCGTGAGGTCGTAGGCTCGCAGACGTGACACCGATCGAGCAACATCAGTGGTTTGTCCGCAGCGGGAAGCTGATGGGCAACCTCGCTCGCCTCGGAGCCAAGATCCATCTCCCGGACGTACTGACACTTCCCCAGAATCGTCCCATCGTGTTGGCTGGGAATCACCGCAGCTTGCTCGACCTCGCCGTCACCATGGCCATCTTCTCGAAGTTCGGCGTGTCGAGCCGGATCATGGTGCGTGAGGATCTGTTTGACCACGGTGTAGGAGGGAAGTACCTGCGCAGTATCGGGTGCATTGCCACTTCGAAGGATCGACGCGATGAGTCAGAGGCCGAGGCGATCGAGGCCTTGCGGGCCGGCTACATGGTGTCGTTGATGCCCGAGGGCCGACTGGTGCATCCCGAAGACTGGGTTGGAGGGGTCGGGCCTGGCCGTCAGGGCGTTTCGCGAATCGCTACGGCGGTCGACGCAGTCGTCGTGCCGGTCGGGTTCTCCAACACCGAGAAGGTCTGGCCTCGAGCTCGGCCGCCCAGGGTGCGGATTCCGAGGCCTGACGTTCACCTTCGAGTCGGTCCAGCGATCGAAATGGACAGCACCGACCACCAGGTCAACGCCGACAAGGTGATGGCGGCGATTTCGGCCTTGATCGTCGAGTGACTGGCAGTGCGTGGTGGCTCGCCGGGATCACTTTTCGGTAGCGGTTGCTACCGACTGGTAACTTTTGCTAGCGTTGTTACTTGTCGGTAACTTACGCCTTCGGTTCTTGTGCCGATGGTGAGGGAACCGATCGTCACCAGCACGGGTTCCAAACAGCACGGATCCCGAACAAAACAGTGATCTCCATCGCTCCGAACCGAGGAACGTCATGACTGAATTCTCTCTTGCCCTCAGCGAAGACCAGTTGCAGCTCCAGAAGTGGGTGCACGACTTCGCCGAGAACTCGATGCGCCCGATCGCCGAAGAGTGGGATGAACGCGAAGAATTCCCCTATCCCTTCGTCGAAGAGGCCGCCGCTATCGGACTCTACGGCTGGGAGTTCATGGCCGAGATGATGATGAACGATCCGAGCGGCCAGGGGATGATGATTGCCCTCGAAGAGCTGTTCTGGGGCGACGCCGGTCTTGGTATGGCGATCATGGGCTCGGGTCTTGCTGCGGCCGGTATCGCTGCCAGCGGAACCAGCGAGCAAGTCCTGGAGTGGGTCCCCCAGTGCTATGGCACTGCCGACAAAATCCAGCTCGGTGCCTTTGCAGCAAGTGAGCCAGACGCCGGCTCCGATGTTGGCGGTTATCGCTTGCGGGCCAAGTACGAGGAGGCGACCGATGAGTGGGTGCTCAACGGCACAAAGGCGTGGATCACCAACGGTGGTATCGCCGACATTCACGTTGTTGTTGCCGTTGTCGATTCCAAGCTCGGCTCCAAAGGCCATGCAAGCTTCATCGTTCCCCCGGGAACGCCGGGCCTGAGTCAGGGCCAGAAGTACAAGAAGCACGGGATTCGGGCTAGCCACACCGCTGAAGTCGTGCTCGACGATTGCCGTATCCCCGGCAGCTGCCTCCTCGGTGGCAAAGAGAAGCTCGATGAGCGCCTGGCCCGTGTGCGTGAGGGCAAGAGCGGCAACAGCCAGGCCGCCATGCAGACCTTCGAGGCAACTCGTCCCGCCGTTGGCGCTCAGGCCCTCGGCGTCGCTCGCGCTGCCTTTGAGTACTCGCTCGAGTACGCCAAGGAGCGCAAGGCCTTTGGTCGGGCGATCATCGAGAACCAGAGCATCGCCTTCATGTTGGCCGACATGGCCACCGAGATCGACGCCGCTCGCCTCCTGGTGCGCCGTGCCGCATGGCTCGGAAAGCAGAAGCAGTTCAAGTACGCGGAAGGTTCGATGGCAAAGCTGAAGGCTGGCCGTGTGGCCGTGCACAGCACCGAGCGAGCCATCCAGATTCTCGGCGGCTACGGCTACACCCGTGAGTACCCGGTCGAGCGGTGGCATCGTGATGCGAAGATCTTCGACATCTTTGAAGGAACCGAGCAAATTCAGCAACTAGTGATCTCTCGAGCCATCTCTGGCGTGCGTATCAAGTAGCTCTACCA
>CAZYLX010000801.1:0-2199 GCA_964648595.1 uncultured Acidimicrobiaceae bacterium | reverse complement strand
CCGTATCCTCAACGACATGGAAGGCCGCTGCCGCAAGCTCCTCACCGTGAACCGTGGTGCGCTCGATCTCATCGCTCGCAAGCTGCTGGAACACGAGACCGTGAGTGGCGACGAGGTCGATCGTCTGATCGAAGTCGCAAAGGACCCCGTCCAGGCTGCCGAGGCCTTCGCCCAAGCACTGCCGCCCCATTCCCTCCCCGGACAGGGCGTGCTCGACTGAGTTCGTTTGGCGGCCCTCACGGCCGCTCGACACGGCTTCTGCTAGCCAGGTCGTTGGCCTTTACCCATGAGTGGGCGCATCGTCTGCCCGCCGATCGACACCTCGAATCCGACAGCGACTGTAACTTCTTCGAGGCCGGCCAACGTCAGTGCGGTGGTGATCTCCGATCGGGTCAGGCCGTGTCCATTGGCTTCGTTCTCGTGGCGTTCCCAATCCCATTGCACAAAGCGTCCACCGGGACGAAGAAGAGCAAACAGGGCTCGGGCCGTCGCCGGATAATCCTCGAGGAAGGAGCACACCGACGAGCAGATGATCAGATCGAGCTCGCCGGTGGTCGTCGATGGCGACGCCGAGGTCCGTACGTTGCTCCACCCGCGATGATCGATCTTGGATTGGACGACCTCGAGCATCTTGGTCGAGGAATCGACGGCAATGACTTCGGCCGCCCTGTCAGCCAGTCGTTCGGTCAACAGACCAGTTCCACAGCCGAAGTCGCAGATACGCGCGCCGTCAACGCTCACGTCTTGTCGTTCCAGAATGGCCTCGAGCGACCCGAATGCTGCTGCCGCGTAAGCCCTCGCTGCCTCGTCGGCGTCCCAGCCGCTTGCCAACTCATCCCACTCCGATGCCGGCTCGATCTCCAGCCGATAGATCGCCTCGCCTTCGTGGATGAGTTCATCGATGGGCGAGAAGCCGTTCTTGATGAGGACTCGAGCCGACGCCGGGTTGCTTGCCGCGACTCCACCCGTCAGCGTCCTGATCGTCGGGTGCTCGTTGGCCCACTCGACCAGTCCGGCCACGAGTTCGGTTGCCAAGCCTCTGCCCCATCTCCTTTCGGCCAGGAGATATCCGATCCGAAGATCGACCAACCGCTCGCCAGTAGGTAGTTCGGCGAGCATCACCAGGCCCAGGGGGTCTTCAAACTCACGATCGACAACGAGCAGCGTGGGGGATTCCGCATCGCGTTCCACGATCCAGCTTTGAGCTCGCTCGATCGAATACGCACCCTGCCACGCATCGGGAAGAGACGACGTCGTCGCTTCGGTCAACAGCTCGGTGAGTACGGCGCTCAGGTCAGCGCCGATCTCGGCCTCGACGCGGTGCCAGGGACCAACACGAAGCCGGCGTGTTTCGAAGTGGCAGCCCTGGGCCGGCGAATCGGTCACCCCACCATCGTGGCAGAGCGCCGCAGCTCAGGCCGATGGACTTCGCATCGTGGAGCCGACCGGCCCGACCACGGTTGCTAGCCGGAGTCCGGTTGACGGTGAGCGATCGCTGTGTACCGGTCGTCGCCGGGGATCACGTCGACGGCGATCGACACGAATCCGGCAGCAACCAGGCGTCGTTTCAGCTCGGGGCGGGTGAACGGCCACATCCGGACGGGGTACGACCGCAGCGTGGCGCGTTCACCGTCGAGGAAGATCGGTGCGATCTCGAACACACACGGTTCACCGAACTCGCCGGGGATGTGCCAGGAGTACGCGCGCACACAGCGTGTGCCGTCACGCTCGAGGATGCCGGGCTCGATCAACACCTGGCTGCCGGCGGCGTGCACGAGCTCCCAGTCGTGGCTGTCGAGGACGAGCATCCCGCCGGGCGCGAGGATCGTTCGGAACGCCTCGAACGCAGCGATCATCGCCGGCGCATCAGGCGCGTGGGCAATCGAGTTGCCGACGCAGAAGACCGCATCGAAGCTCCCCGGCTCGAAGCGGGCAGCCAGGTCCGCCCACTCGCTGGTGGTGACGCTCCCGCCATCCACGCCGAGGTCGCGCAGGCGACGCCGGGTGGCGACCACCATCGCTTCGCTCGCATCTGATGCGGCGACATCGAACCCGCGCCGCCGCAGCGCTGCCGCGTCGACCCCGATGCCGCACGCCGCGTCGAGAACGCGGGCGCCCGGCTCGAGACAGGCCATCGCCGCCCGGACACCGGGCGTGTCACAGCCGAGGAACAGATCGACGTCGTCGAAGAACCAGTGA
>CAZYLX010000800.1:0-2200 GCA_964648595.1 uncultured Acidimicrobiaceae bacterium | reverse complement strand
GCAACACCATGAGCGCGGTGACCCAGGCTCGTTACGGCGACCACAGCGTGTTGGCAGTCGCGACCGGCGACCGTCCCACGATCGGACCCGAAGAGGTGCTGATCGAGGTTCATGCTGCAGGCGTCGATCGCGGCACCGAACACCTGATGACCGGCACCCCGTATCTGATCCGACTCGTCGGTTATGGGCTGACCAAGCCGAAGAATTCGGTTCCTGGCCTCGATGTCTCCGGAGTGGTCGTCGAGGTGGGCTCGGCGGTGACCCGATTCGAGATCGGTGACCAGGTCTTCGGTATCGCGAATGGATCCTTCGCCGAATACGCGACGGCGAAACAGGAGAAGCTCGTTCACAAACCGGAGAGCCTCAGTTTCGAAGATGGCGCTGCTTCGGCCGTCTCCGGAATCACGGCGTTGCAGGCTCTCACTGACGTTGGGCGACTCGAAGCGGGACAGCGCGTGCTCGTCATCGGCGCTTCCGGTGGCGTCGGCTCCTTTGCTGTTCAACTGGCAAAGGCATTGGGTGCAACCGTCGACGGTGTGGCCGGTACCCGCAACCTTGAACTCGTCCGATCGCTCGGTGCCGATCACGTCTACGACCACCGTCAAACCGACCTCGCCGACATCGACGAGCGCTACGACCTGGTGCTCGACATCGGCGGGCGCAACTCGGTCCACAAGCTTCGAGCGGTCGTGGCGAAGACCGGGACGCTCGTGATCGTCGGGGGAGAGGACGGCAACCGGTTCACCGGTGGCATCGGGCGCCAGCTTCTGGCGATGGCGCTCTCGCCCTTCGTTGCTCAGCGCCTGACCACGTTCGTCAGCAAGGAGCACCACTCGTTCATGGAACGGCTCACCGAACACCTCGTTTCCGGCGATGTGGTTCCGTCAATCGGCGCACGGTTCGACCTCGAGGACACCCAACAGGCCATGCATCTGTTGGAGACCGGGCAGGCGAGTGGCAAGTCCGTGATCGTCGTGGAAGAACGAGGAACGAATTCATGACCGACACGTTGCTTCCGTCACCAGGGCCTCACCGTCTTGGACCCGACCAGGATCTCGCCCCGGGCACAACCGACCGACGCCGCGCCGCCGTCATCGCCGGTGTCGGTTACGTCCTGCTGTTCGCCCTCGGCATCTTCGCCAACTTCGTTGTCCGCGAGGGCCTGGTCGTCGCCGACGATGCCACCGCAACAGCCGGCAACATCGCCGAGTCGAACGGGCTGTTCCGACTCGGTCTCGTCAGCTTCCTGGCGATCTTCCTCATCGATGTCGTTGTCGCATGGGCGCTCTACATCGTGTTCCGACCTCAGCATCGAGACCTGTCGCTGGTCGCCGCCTGGTTCCGGCTCGTGTACACCGTCCTCCTTGGCGTTGCCACTGTCTTCCTCTTCCAGGCTCTGTCCCTGTACGAGTCCCCAGCCATCGGTGATGTGTTCGACACTGCCCAGCGCAACGCTCAAGCCCTGGTCAGTCTCGAAATGTTCAACTCGGCATGGTTGATCGGGCTCGCTGCATTCGGTGTCCACTTGATCGTGCTCGGGGCACTGGTCACGCGGTCGAGCGAAACGCCACGATGGCTTGGTTTCGTGATGATCGCAGCAGGCACCGCCTATGTCGTCGACACCGGCGCTCACTCGCTCCTCTCCAACTACAGCGACTACGCCACAGGGTTCACCGTGATGGTCGCTGTTCCATCGGTCATCGGCGAAGGGTGGTTCGGCCTCTGGCTGCTGGCACGCGCCGCCAGGGCCACGTCGGCCTGACGGATCGCCGAACGCTCACGCACCCAAAGCGGTGGTAAAGAGGAAGCCGGCGAGCGCTGCAAGGCCCACGAACCCGCCCGCTCGCTGCAGTGCTTCTGGCATCATGGTCTGGGTGATCACGGTGAGCATTGCCCCCGCGGCCAGCCCCTCGACGACGGCGAACGCCTGATCGGGTGCCTGCTCGAACACGACGCTTCCGGCGGCGGCGCCGAGGCCAGTGACGAGGATCACCGTTCCCCACAGCAACGTGATGTTGCGCCACGTGAAGGCTTGCTCACGCATGCCGACCGAACTGGCGAGTGACTCGGGATAGTTCGAGAGGGCGATGCCGACGATGAACGAGACCCGGATGGCCCCGGCGGTGGCGCCGATCACCAACGACTCGGGGATTCCGTCGAGCAACAAGCCGAGCCAAATCGCGATCGGAGCACCCTGGGC
>CAZYLX010000799.1:0-2202 GCA_964648595.1 uncultured Acidimicrobiaceae bacterium | reverse complement strand
CGTTCGGGAGAACCTCGCCATACCTCTCTACAACCGGGTTGCTCGGTGGTTCAAACTGCGGAGCAACGAGGGTGAGCTCGTCGGCACCGCGATCCAGCGTCTCGACATCGACACGAGAGCAGCGAGTCAAGTGCAGCGGCTCTCCGGCGGAAACCGCCAGAAGGTCACAATCGGGCGGTGGCTGATCGAAGACTTCAGCGTTCTCCTCTGCTTCGATCCGACTCGCGGGATCGATATTCAGACCAAGGCCCAGATATATGACCTTCTCCGGGAGGTTGCCGCAAACGGCGCGGCCGTCCTCTTGTATTCGAGTGAACTCCGCGAGATCCCCTTGGTGTGCGACCGAGTCCTCGTCATGTACGACGGGGCAGTGGTTCACGAACAGCCCGCCGCCACGGCCACCGAAGAGGTGCTCCTCACGGCCGCTCACGGACTTGAGGCGGCGAAGCAATGACGGCGACAACACCTACGGTTGGGCGACAGCACTGGTCTACGGCCTGGCGGCGGTGGGTCCAGCGCCACGGCTGGACAGTCGGTATATGGCTGCTGCTCTTCGTCCTCGTGGTCTGGTATTCGACCCTGATCCCGCGGTTCGGCAGCTTCCAGTTCGCAACCATCATCACGGGAGGAACCGCATGGATCTTCCTTGGGATCGCCCAAGCAGTGGTCGTCATCGCGGGTGGACTCGATCTGGGCGTGGGCGGCATGCTCGTGCTCACCAGCGTGGCCGCAGCACAACTCATGGAGGGACAACCTCTCGGCGTGGTGGTCGTCATAGCCATTGGGATCGTGTTTGCGGCTGCGATCCTCAACGGAATCGTTGGTTGGATTGTCACCGTTTCCAAGGTCCCGGACATTGTCATCACTCTCGGATCCTTGTACGTCTACCAGGGCCTCGCCCTCATGGTTCTCCCGAAGGTCGGAGGCGGAACCAACGGGTCCTTCCGGTGGATGTTCACCGGGTCGGAGAACGGCGTCGGGGCGAATCCGTGGCCAGTCATTGTCGCGATCCTGATCCCCGTGATCATCGTTGCGTGGTGGATGGGGAGGACCAAAAGCGGTCTATCCCTGTATGCCGTTGGAAGTGACGCCACGGCAGCGTTCCTTTCCGGCGTACGCGATGCGAGGACCAAGATCGTGGCTTTCGCGGTGGCCGGCGTCTTCGGTGCGCTTGCAGGGTTCTCATCCGTGAGCATCTCGGGTGTCGGCAACCCGACCACTGATGGCGGAACTCTGACGCTCAATTCCGTTGCGGCAATCGTCATCGGGGGTGTCGTTCTGACGGGTGGCATCGGGTCGGTCATCGCCGTGGTGCCCGCCGCAATGATCCTCTTCTTCTTCAATCCGATTCTGAGTGCCCTCGGTGTCGATCCGAATCGGGCACAAGTCATTCAGGGAGTCCTGATCGTATTGGTGATGATGATCGCCGGCCTCCTCGAGTGGCGGAGGCTGAGAAGATCATGAACGACGCGCCAACCACGACGCAGGATACCGGTAGCGAGAGCGCGCCGGCACGGTCGCCTCTGTTGAGACGGCTGGCAGCAAGGCCGCAACTGGTGCTCGTTGCGGTGCTTATTGCGCTGATCATCGCCACGGGCATCGTTGAGCCGAACTACCTCTCAATCGCGGGTCTCAGGAACTCCCTCGTTTGGGCCATCCCGATCGGAATCCTTGGGGCCGGCCAAACCATCCTGATGCTCACCGGAGGTATCGATCTTTCGATCGCGATGATCGCAACTGCCTCTGCGTACATCACAGCGAATCAGTCGCCGAACGGAATAGTGTTCGCGATCGCGGTCGGACTGCTCGTCGGGTTGATCGCGGGTAGCTTGAATGGTCTCGGCGTCGGTGTCTTCCGCGTCAATCCACTCATCATGACCCTGGCGATGGCAGGGATCCTGCTCGGCCTGTTCACGGGTTGGGCGACGACGATCTTCGCTGGTTCCACAAGGATGAACGACTTCATCAGGACCGTGGGTGGAGGTAGCTTCCTTGGGGGGAAGGTTCCTTGGGCGGCTGTCGTGTGGGCGGGGGTCGCTGTTCTGGTCATCCTGTTGCTGCGGAAGACGGGCTTCGGTCGGAACCTGTATGCCCTCGGTGACAACGCCATCGCATCACGGTTGTCCGGGATCAGGTCCTGGCAGGTACTCGTCGCCGCGTACGCCATCAGCGGCCTTCTCGGATCGGTGGCCGGTCTCATCG
>CAZYLX010000798.1:0-2203 GCA_964648595.1 uncultured Acidimicrobiaceae bacterium | reverse complement strand
ATAGATGAGCGTGACGATGATGCCACCGAGGACGGCGACCACGGCTGCAAACGGTCCGACGGTGATCGCGAAGACCAGGACGCCGGTACGCACCGAACTGCGCAAGGCCACCACCCCTCCGGCTGCGTAGTCGCTGGCGATGCGGGGCCCCAGGTAGTTTTGGAGGCCCATCAGCAGTGGATTGCCGAGTGCGACAACGCCGAGGCCCGCCGCCCAGATGCCGGCGGCTGCGGATCCGTCGAAGGCGACGAGCAGCCACGGATAGGTATACATGGCGAGAGCCCACACGAAACCGCTCATCAGCGGCCACTTGCCGAATTCGAGATTGGACCTGATATCGCGTCGCACCCGGGCCCTATCAATGTCAATCTGGCCTCGGTTGGCCACGATCCAACCGAGAGAAACCGCTCCGGCGACGAATCCCATGACGAGGAACGCTCGGAACACCGTGAGGAGGTCGAGCGAGACGAGAAGGAGCAGGATCCCGAGCTGGAGCACCGTCACCAGCGAGTCGATGACTAGGGCGGCCTTCGGCTGGAGATGAGCGAAGCAGATACGCCGAATGAAGTCTCGAAGAAGGATCAATCCGATGCTGAGCGCCAGCGCCAGGGTCACGCTCGAAATGTCCGATCCGCTGCCAAAGGCGCGCGAGACAAGCGCAACGGCAGCCAGAATGATCGTCACCAAGGCAGACAGGACGATCTGGCTCACCAAGGTGCTCCCGAGGTAGCCGGCGCCGTCGCGTGCCGTCAGATGCGGTCGGAAGACCATATAGGGAGTCGTTGTGATCGCTGTCTGCAGGTCGAGCGTGAGGATGATGACCGTGAAACCGAGCAGGTACAGACCGAACCCCTCCGGCAGGAGCGCTCGGGCGAGGATGACCCCGGTGAGGAAGTTGGCAAGGCTCGCCACACCTTGGTCGACAACCGCCACCATGCCGGGGCGTGCGATCGTTCGCAGTGCCTGGATGCTCTGCGTCACGGTGGCACCGAAAGATTCATTGTCAGCATCACGGTGAAGTCTCTCAATCCGGGTTCTTTGATGGTGCCGCCCGCTCGTGCCCCCATCTGGGTGTCATCAGCTGACGCGTCGGTCATGACATGACGGCTACGGAACGCTGTCGGGCGTAGCGTCCGACAGCGTTCCCGGTCGCTTCGCTCCGCCTTCACCGGATGACGGCTCGGCTTTGATGTGCCCGTAGGCGAGGCCGCCGTAGCCGAAACCCGATGTCGCCGGGGCCGCTCGGTTGTAGACGTACCCGAGCAGCTTCGCGCCGCTCAGCTTGAGTTGATCCCGGGCGGCCTCCAACTCCGCAAAGGGGGTTCCCGGACGAATGACGAGGATGACGCCATCGGCCATGACCGCCAGGTCGACCGTCTCGGCAACGGCCAGCAACGACGGGGCATCGATGACGACCAGGTCGCGACCGGCGGTGAGATTCGGCAGAGCCCGCCGAAACCGAGGCGAACGGAGATACGACATCGATTCGTCGGTCCGATTTCCCGCCGGTACGACGAAGACCGGCGGGTCGATCACCGCTGAGCCCCACTCATGGACGTGCCGACCGGCGTCTCTCTCGTACTCCACGAGTTCGGAGAGGCCCGTTCGTCCCTCCATCTTTGCGCGTCGCGTCAGACCTTGCGTTCGCTCGTCGGCGTCGATCAGCAACGGGTGGCTGTCGTTGGAGGAAGCTGCGAATGCCAGGTTCGCAGCCGTCGTGGTCTTGCCATCACCCATGCCCGTGGACGTGACCAAGACGACGTTTCCTCCGATGCGATCCAGAGCGAAGCGGACGAACGAGGCCAGGAACTGGTACGCCTCAGCCGGTTGCGACAACGGCTCGATTGCCGCCGGGAGGTCGGTGCTCGTCTTGGTGATGGAGAAGTCCGGCACCACCGCGAGCAGCGGTGCCGAGAGGATTTCGGCCGGCTGGACTCGATCGTCGACGTGGGTCTTCTTGTCCCCCAGCCACCACGTCAGGCTGGCGGCGGCGAAAAACCCGAGAATCCCTGCGATCACGGCGTTTCGCAGTGGCTTGGGCTGAACGGGGGACTGGGGCTCGTCCGGTGGGACGTAGACCAGCACGCCCGATCCGTAGAGGGCGGCGTTGGTCGCGAAGGTGTCGATCCTGGTCTCCAGCGAGATCAACTTGCTCACGGCTGCTTCGCGCTGTGCTTCGAGCACCGGATTGTCGGCGTCTTCC
>CAZYLX010000797.1:0-2209 GCA_964648595.1 uncultured Acidimicrobiaceae bacterium | reverse complement strand
TCGCCTTCGCCCGGGCGGCCGTCGCCGGCCATCGACTGGTGATCGCCGACGAGCCGACGGCTCAGCTCGACCCCGATAGCACCCAGGCCGTGATCGAGACGATGCAACACCTGGCCGGAAAGGGTGTCACGGTGATCGTGGCAACACACGATCAACGAGTCCTTCCCCACGTTCGACAAGTTGTGACGTTGCGAGACGGAGCCGTTGCCTCCGTGACAGCCGACGGCCAGCGCCTGGCCGTGATCGATCGTTCTGGCCGCCTCCAGCTCCCATCCGAGGCCATCGAACGCTTCGTATCTCGACGGGCCATCGTGGAGTTCGATGCGGAGACCGACGAAGTCCGGATCCGAAGGCCATGATCACCAAACGACCACCGGCCGACGACGGCGGGAACCACGAGCCCGTGCTCGAGCTGCGATCAGTGACGCGCCATTACCGGGGCCGAGTCGAAACGGTGCGGGCAGTGAGCGACGCCGACCTGATGCTCCACGCCGGATCGTTGACCGCGCTGATCGGACCATCCGGTTCTGGCAAGACCACACTGGTCAACCTCATCGTCGGATGGGAGAAGCCAGACAGCGGCGATGTCATCGTGTCGCGATCGAATTGGGCCGACCTCGCCGTTGTTCCGCAAGGCATCGGCCTCCTCGACGACTTGACCATCCGAGAGAACATCGAGTTGCCGCTACGGCTGGGGTCACCCGGCCAAACAACCACCGCAGCCCTGATGGAGCAGATGGGCTTGACCGAACTCGCCGATCGGCGGCCGGACGAAGTCTCGCTCGGCGAACAACAGCGGGCCGCCATCGCACGGGCCATGGTCGGACAACCGCGGATCCTCGTCGCCGATGAACCAACAGCTCACCAGGACGAAGCCAACGCCGATCGCATCTTCTCGATGCTCGAACGGGCGGCATCAACTGGCAGTGCGGTGATCGTTGCCACCCATGAGACCCGCCTACTCGCCCGAGCCGATCGGGTCATCCGAATGGAGAACGGCTCGCTCGTCGATGCCGGCTGAAGGGCAGCTGGTACGCGACCGGGAGAACCGCTCGCTCAGAACGCCCCTGGACGCCCTCGCAGCATCTGAACCACGGTCTTGCCCAAGATCTGCAGATCACCGGCGAGCGTGCGCTCATTGACGTACTCGACATCGAGCGGCACCCGTTGCTCGAAGGTCAGCGTGCTGCGACCGGATACCTGCCACAAACCGGTCAAGCCGCCCTTGACGCGAACGACCGTGGGAAAGGCCGCACCCATGCGTTCGGCTTCTTCTGCAAGAAGGGGACGGGGTCCGACAATGCTCATCTGGCCCCGAACCACATTCACGAGCTGCGGGAGCTCATCGAGGCTCCATCTCCGCAGAGTTTTCCCGAGACGTGTGAGGCGGGGATCGTGCTCCAGCTTCATGCTGGCTTTGAACGCAACCTCGGCTTGTGGGTGTTCTTGGAAGTGAGCAGCCAGAATCTCCGGGCCGTTGGCCACCATCGTGCGCAACTTCCACATGTTGAAGAATCGCCCGTCTCGGGTGATCCGACGCGATGCGAACAGTGCAGGACCTGGCGAGTCGACTCGCACTGCCACCATCAGTACCAGAACAATCGGGATCGTGATCACGAAGACGGGAATGGCGATGAGCAAATCGAGTGTCCGAACAGCCAACCGTTGACCGAACGACTGCGGATCGGTGCGCAGCGGTTGATGCTGGACGCCGCCAACGATCAGGACCGGGGGCGACACCGTGAGATCGATGATCAGATCGCCGTCGACTCGATTGACCCGCGGCGCCGTCCGAGCCTCGGGGGCAACACGAGGGAGATCAATCGGTGCGGCAGTTTCAGACGTGAATGCGCCGATCCGAGATGGGGAAGACGGAACCGAGGTCATTGATCGCTGATCCCCGCTGCTCGCACCGCCGACTTGGGTGTTCTCCACATATCGCGTTCATCTCTCATGTCTGCGTCCCTCCACGTCAGGCACGACATTACAAAGCTGGCCCGCCGATCTTCGCCAGGAGCGAGACTAGCACTCGGGCAGCGGAACCCAGACAATCCCTGCGGCGACAAGGGTGTCGATCAATGCGGCACTGTGACCCAACTCAGCAAGCACCGCAGCGGTGTGTTCACCGAGCTTCGGCGCACCGACAGGATCAGGTGCCGCGGTCGCGCCGAAGCGGATGTTGAATAGGCGCTCGAGCACGAACCCGCGT
>CAZYLX010000796.1:0-2216 GCA_964648595.1 uncultured Acidimicrobiaceae bacterium | reverse complement strand
CCGTCTGCCTTCCTGTTGGTTTCAGCCGTAAGACAGCCAGAAACCTAGGAACAAAGGCGGGGTGCAACCTCAGGCCGAACCGGTCATCGATCTTCTCGACGAGCTCCCAACCCCGAAACGTCAACCAAACCTGCTGCTCGCAGCAGCACGACTCACCGGCGCGCCGATCGAAGACCCCACAGCATTCATCGCCGTCACGAAACCATCGGCGGCCTCGCACGGCCCAGCAATCAAGATCTCCTCAACGCAATCGACGAAATCCACGCCACCCGCCCCGACGAACCAGACCTCGGCATCAGCATCTGAACACCAGTGACCGGCAGTGAATATGCGTGGTCCGACCTCAGCCGCCATCGGCCGCCGCATCGCTCGAAATACCGGATGTGCTCGGCCGGATGGTCCTTGCGGCGCCGCGATTATCGAGCGCCACAGTAGGGAAGATATGTCGGTGATCTATCCGCTTGTTTCTGTTGGCAGTCATGCTGGTGGGAGCGGGCGGTGATCGGAGGATCACCATGGAATCCACGTTCCCATCTTTGACGCCCCCGGCTGAGAGTTATCGGCTGGCTCCAACGCTTGGCCACCGGCTTGTTGACGACTATCTCGAGTCGGTGCATGCCCGTCTGCGACCGAACTCGACGCTGGCGGTCGCGTATGACTTGAAGGTCTTCTTCACCGTGATCGACCGTGATCCGGTGCAGGTTCGCCGCCGTGATGTGTTGGAGTTCATCCGCGCTCAGAGGACTGGTTCGTTGGCACGCAACGTGGCCCCGATCGGGGCCTCTGATGGTTTGGCGTTGTCGACGATTCGCCGCCGGTTGTCATCGGTGGCGGGGTTCTATTCGCATCTGGTCGCGTTGGGGAACATGGACCACAACCCGGTCCAGCGAGGCATGCCAGTGCGGTCACCGGTGCATCGCGATCGTCGCGTGGTTCCGTTGGTTCGCCCCGCCCGACATCTCCCGCGGATCCTTGATCACGACGACGCCAACGCGTTGGTTGGTGCGCTTCGCACCGATCGCGATCGGGCCATGATCGACGCGATGCTCCTCGGCGGGTTACGCCGCTGCGAAGTGCTCGGTCTTGGGTTGGGTGATGTTCGCTGGGGTGAGAAGCGTTTGTTCATCGCGAACGGCAAAGGCGGCCATCAACGGATCGTTCCGATCTCGCCACGGTTCTTCGGCAAGCTCCGGGCCTATTTGAACAACGAACGACCCGAGGCGGAGACCTCGTCGGTGTTCGTGGTGTTGAAAGGACCCAACCGCGGCCAGCCACTCAAACCGAATGGGTTGGATCAGATCATGCTCGGCGCCCGCCAACGAGCGGGCCTGGATCACGCGACATGTCATGAGCTTCGCCACACCTGTTTCACCCGTCTCCGCGAGGCCGGGATGGCGCTCGAAGCAATCCAAGCCCAGGCCGGGCACCGGTCGATCTCAGCGACGCAGGTCTATTTGCATCTCGCGAACGATTGGCTCGCAGGCGAGTATCAGCGGGCCGCAGACGCAATCGACGCCCAAGCAGCGCTCGGCCGAAAGGCGGTGAGCTCATGACGATGCTGGCGATTCAACACGAACCCGTCGACCAGCGCTGGGCTCGGATCGCTGCTCACGCACCGATCTACGCTGCGACCGCTCATGACTACCTGAACCAGATTCGGGTGACCGCCCGGCCTGGCACTGTTTCATCGGTCGACGTCGCGCTCAGGATGTTCGGCAGCTGGGTCATTGAGCATGACCCGAAGGTCGTGGCGCTCTGCCAGATCAAACGAACCCACATCGAGGGCTACAAGCTCTGGCTCGGCACACGCGAAAACTACAAAGGCAAACCGTTGAAGAAGTCAACGATCAGCCTGCGGCTCTCGATGCTGCGCGTCGTGATTGAACGCCTCATTGAATGGGACCATCCCGACACCCCAACAAGGAACCCGATCATCTGGTCTGACATCCCCAAACTCGACGAACCGCTCCCGAAGTTCTTGGATGACGACCAAGCCGCAGCGTTCATGACCGCCGCGGTTCGGCTCGATCCGCAACGGCGTTTGGTCGTGGAAATGCTGGCCCGTACCGGACTGCGGATCACCGAGTTCTGCGAACTCGCCGACGACGCGATCGTCACCATGAACAGCACGAACTGGCTCCGCGTGCCGATCGGGAAGCTCCACACCGACCGCTACGTCCCACTGCATCCCAGCCTCATTGATCTCTACTCCGACT
>CAZYLX010000795.1:0-2216 GCA_964648595.1 uncultured Acidimicrobiaceae bacterium | reverse complement strand
CCACGCCAACGCGGCCATGAGAAGGAGAGGCCCGACGGGCCCGAACGGCGCTGTGTCGAGACTTGTCAAGTAGTTCGTCAACCCGCTGGCCGGATCAGCGAGGAGTGTCGAAGCTCCGCCCCGCGGCGATTGGACCAAGACGAACAGTGAGGCTGCCCCCAACGCGCCAGCGACGAGCGTGGGCGCAATCATGTCCTTCGGTGACGGCCAGCGAAGGCCACGTTCGCCGATGATCCCCATCGCCACAACTGCACCGGCCAACAGTCCGACTGCCTCATAGGTCACGACCGCGGCGACCAGCAGAACGCCAACACTGAACCACGTGCGTCCATTGATGGCTTTCCATCGACGGCTGATGAGCAGCGCTGCGAGCAGAACGAGAGCGAGCGCGACATGATTTGGAACCGTCGAAACCCAGTAGCGAGTGCTGCCGCGATCGGGGAGCAGCAGCCAGACCGCAATCACGGCGGTGGCGGTCCTCGGCGGCAACCAATGTCGAGCGAGGCGAAGGCCAAGCACGGCATTCAAGGCGTTGATCGCTGCGAGCAACATGAGGTGAAGCGTCGCGTTGGTTCCGAACGCCACGAACTGAATGCCGTGGACGAGACCCTGGCCGGGCCGATAGGAAATCTCGTCGATGAATCCGCCCATCCCGTCGAACGCTGCGATCGTGGCGAACTGGATGTCATCGAGGATGAGCGCCGGTGAAAAGAACAGCGCAGCGATCGTTGGCAGCGCACCCATCAGCGCAACGCCCAGAACCAACCAACGCGGCGGCTCTGAGGGCGCGGAGGTGATGTCGGGAAGCACCACCTCTGTTTCGGCAGTTCGAGGGCTGTCTCAAGGCCGAGGCGTTGCGAACGGCCAACCGCAACGCTCGGTGACTGTCAGTAGGCGCTCAGCGGCGGGCAAGAGCAGGCGAGATTGCGGTCGCCGTGGGCGTTGTCGAGGCGGCCGACCGGAGGGAAGTATTTGTCGGCTTCCATGCCAGGGAGAGGGAAGGCAGCCTGCTGTCGTGTGTAGGGACGGTCCCATGCCTGTGCGGTGACGACGGCTGCGGTATGGGGGGCATGGCGGAGTGCGCTGTCCTCGACGTCGATCTCGCCTGAGGCCACTTGGTCAATCTCCTGCTTGATGAGGATCATGGCATCGCAGAACCGGTCGAGTTCGGCCAAGCTCTCGCTCTCGGTCGGCTCGATCATCAGCGTTCCGGCGACCGGGAAGCTCATGGTGGGGGCATGGAAGCCGCAGTCGGCGAGACGTTTCGCGACATCGTCGACCGAGACGTTCGTGGCCTCGGTGATCGGCCGGATGTCGATGATGCACTCGTGGGCAACGAGGCCGTTGGGGCCCGTATAGAGCACGGGGAAGTGTTCCTGGAGTCGGCGGGCAACGTAGTTGGCGGCCAAGACAGCCCCTTCGGTGGCCCGCCGGAGACCGTCAGGCCCCATCATCTGGATGTACATCCACGAGATCGGAAGGATTCCGGCCGACCCCCAAGGTGCTCCGGACACCGGACCCATGTCAGCGGGTCCTGCCTCCGCCACCACCGGATGGCCGGGAAGGAATGGCGCCAGGTGTTCGCCGACACCGATCGGCCCGACTCCGGGTCCGCCGCCGCCATGTGGGATGCAGAAGGTCTTGTGAAGATTGAGGTGGCTGACGTCGGAACCGAATCGGCCGGGCCGAGCAATTCCCACAAGCGCGTTCAGGTTGGCGCCGTCGGTGTAGACCTGGCCTCCGGCGTCATGCACCATGGCGCAGATGTCGCCAACCGTCTCCTCGTAGACACCGTGGGTCGAGGGGTAGGTGATCATCAATGCCGCCAGATGCTCACCGTGCTCGGCGATCTTGGCCTCGAGGTCTGTGAGGTCGACGTCTCCTCGCTCGTCGCATGCAACAACGACGACCTTCATCCCTGCCAGTACCGCCGACGCGGCATTGGTGCCGTGAGCCGACGATGGAATAAGGCAGACGGCTCGGTCGTGATCGCCGCGGCTGTGGTGGTAGGCCCGGATGGCGAGGAGGCCCGCGTACTCACCCTGGCTGCCGGCGTTCGGTTGCAGCGACACCCGGTCGTATCCGGTGATCTCCGCAAGGGTGGTTTCGAGCTCGTCGATGAGCTGGCGATAGCCAGTGGTTTGGCTGGTGGGCGCGAAGGGGTGGATCGCTGCGAACTCGGGCCAGGTGATCGGCTCCATCTCGGCGGTTGCGTT
>CAZYLX010000794.1:0-2219 GCA_964648595.1 uncultured Acidimicrobiaceae bacterium | reverse complement strand
ATACCGTCGCGATAGGCCTCCATGGCGGATTGATACGCGAGTTGTGTGACGAGTGCCGTCTTCCCCCAGCCCTCGCCGGCAACGATCTGGACGGGTCCAGCGTCGATACCCCGGACAACCTCGTCCAGGGTGTTCGTTCTCGCGATTATTGAGGCATTGCGTCTGGGGCGCACGTCGATCGGACGCGGTTTGGCACGGATCGGTTCGGGTATGACGATCTGGTTGATGACGCCGCCCGGCGCCTGGGCCTGGTACACGAACATGCCGCTGGCAACTTGGCCTGAGACGTTTCCGCTGATGTGAATCTGGGCTTCAGGACCTGTGATAGGCATCCCCTGAGGATCTACCCCCACAATACGCGGCGCCGGTGACGGTTGTGGATCTTCCTCTCCGAGGGTCGAGCGCAACGATGGCGTTACCCCGTGGTGCATCAGTAGGTGGCGACCCCCGAACGGCAATGAGGCGGGAGCGGGCGGCTGAGTGGCGCTGGGCCGGAATTCCTGCCAGCTCACACGTCGCGGATTCAGGGCACCGGCGCTCGAGCATTGGCGTCGGTTGGTGGATGTCTCGATGGTTGCGCCTGGCGGCTGAAGACCGACGACAGGCCAGGGAACCGGGAGCGGTGTCGTTGCTCGCCGTTCCCGGCCTGGACCTCACGGGTCCATCTGGCACGTGCACGGTGATCGATTCCAACCGTGTTCGAGGTCCGGACACGACTAGGGGCGAATGACCCTAGCTCGCGGATCCGCTCGCTGCGAGGATGAATGTGCAGGGCGAATCAGAACGGGCGGACGAGGCAAGACTCGCGGAGCGAGACCTAGCCTGCCATGCCGACTGGGACCGCGCCGCAGTGGCTGCCTCAGATGGTTGGAATTGAGGCGCCATGGATGAGCACTCCGGCACCAAGGGACCCTCTTCGGAGTTCGTTGGCAGCAGGAGCCCCGCAGCACATCGATTGAAGCCGGGTTCAACGTCGACGGGGATGCTGCCATCAAATGATTCTTGTGATCGTCGGTTCGATGCCGCCGCGCCCGACGCGGTCCGTCGTCGGGGACTCACACCGACCCGTTCGGAGAGAACGCTGCAGCCGGTGTTGGTTCTCCGCCGGTCACTTGGATCGTTGATAGGCGCACAGATTCTCTCGATTCCCTTCCATGGACCGGATCGCCACGCGGACTCCAGCAGTCGCGGGCGGTGCGCCCGTTGTTCTGGCCCACTCGCCGATGTAGAGCGCCGATCGTTCGCGATTGCAGCTCCTGAGAGGAGGTGAGCATCCGAACTCGTGCCACAAGTCGTTGTCGCCCAAGAAGGGCGACTACGGAAAGTGAGGAGAAATCACATGGATATCAGTCCAGCAATCATGCAGCAGCTCCAGGAGGCCCAGGCCGAGCTCGCAACAGCTAGCACGCTTCCCGGACCACCGGTCGCAGGGGAAGCAAGCGTCAGCGATACGGGCGTGTTCAGTTTCGGTGCATCGGGCAGCGGAACAGCTGTGCACGTACTAGCTGACCACTACTTCACGAGCACGTCCAAGGTTCTCTGGATCTACGCGGAGAACACCTGGCGGTACGCACCGCTGACATCGGATGACGAGCAGGGGATCGCCCAAGTGGCGTTCCTTGCGGATCGTGTCGATGGCTGGTGGAACGATGGCAACAAGGTGAACCTCTTGCGCTGCTGGAAGACCTTCTAACGAGCACGGAAGAAGATCCGAAACGTTGAGAGGGGATCACATATGGCAGACAAAGAAGCACAGTCGTCCGTGCGGGCGATTGCTGCAGAGGTCGAGGAGCAGGGTCTTAGATGGCATCCAGCCGAGACCTCGCTGGCTGCGCTCCCGGTAGCGGAGCGCAAGCGGTACCTCGGTCTGAAAGTGACACAAGCCCAGATGAGGAAGATGGAGGAAGAGGTTGCTCTCCAAGCAGCCGACGAACGAGCAGCATTCGCTGTCGGAGAGGAGTTCGCCGCGCCCGCCGCTTTCGATTGGAGAACGTCCGGCCATGTCACGTCGGTCAAGAATCAAGGACCGTGCGGTTCGTGCGTGTCCTTCGGCACATGCGCGGCAATTGAGGCCACGATACGAGTGAAGACGAAGGAACCGAGCTTGGCCATTGACCTCTCTGAGGCCTTCTGCCAGTTCTGCGGCGGCGGTGCTCAAGATAGCGCGGAACGGAGAAGAAAGCAAGCGATTTTGTGGGGGCGTTTGGGCTCGGGCGAGC
>CAZYLX010000793.1:0-2219 GCA_964648595.1 uncultured Acidimicrobiaceae bacterium | reverse complement strand
TGGTCTCGCTGATCCAGGCGATCGGTGCTGGCCTGGGTGAGGCCGATGAGGACACTGGCGAGGGGTTCGACGTCTCGAAGGCTCGCTATCACAAGGTGATCCTCTTGGCCGATGCCGATGTCGACGGCAGCCACATCCGCACGCTGCTGCTCACCTTCTTCTTCCGCCAGATGCGGCCGATGGTCGATGCGGGCTACGTCTACATCGCGCAGCCGCCGCTGTTTTCGACCGAGGTCGGCAAGACCAAGATCTACCTGAAGGACATGGCCGCACGCGACGCTTATCTCGCCGAACACCCGAACGCCGAGTTCGCTCGTCTGAAGGGCCTCGGCGAAATGGACGCGAACGAGCTGTGGGAAACCACCATGGATCCTGAGACTCGCACGCTGTTGCAGATCACTGTTGAGCAGGCAGCAATCGCCGACGAGGTCTTCGCCGTACTGATGGGCGACGACGTCGAGAGCCGGAAGAACTTCATCCAGACGAACGCCGACGACGTTCGTTTCCTGGACATCTAGGGAGCACGAATGACTGATCTTCCGCCGTCTGGCGCCGGCGACGAGCCGCCAAACGATCTTCCCGACCCGGTCGAGAGTTTCGACACGATCGAGCCGATCGAGATCCAGACCGAGATGGAGCAATCCTTCCTCGAGTATGCGATGTCGGTCATCATCAGCCGGGCCCTTCCTGACGCCCGCGATGGCTTGAAGCCGGTCCATCGACGGATTCTTTGGAGCATGTTCGATGCGGGCCATCGGCCCGATCGCAGCCATGTCAAGTGCGCGACCGTTGTCGGTGACGTCATCGGTAAGTACCACCCCCACGGCGATCAGGCCATCTACGACTCCTTGGTTCGCATGGGGCAGGGCTTCTCGCTTCGTAACCCGTTGATCGATCCACACGGGAACTTCGGCTCGCCTGACGATCCCCCTGCGGCCTATCGCTACACCGAGTGCCGTCTCACGCCACTTGCGATGCGGCTGCTTTCCGACATCGACGAGGACACGGTCGACTTCCGCGACAACTTCGACGCGAAGCACCAGGAGCCGGTCGTCCTGCCGGCCCGGTTCCCCAACCTGTTGGTGAACGGCAGTCAGGGCATCGCTGTCGGTATGGCCACCAACATCCCGCCCCACAATCTGGGCGAGGTTTGTGATGCCGTCATGCATCTGCTCGACCATGCAGACGCAACGCCCGACGATCTCATGGAGTTCGTAAAGGGTCCCGATTTCCCGACTGGTGCCCAGATCCTCGGCCGGATTGGTATTCGAGACGCCTATCGATCGGGTCGCGGCTCCATCCGTATGCGGGCCGTTGCCGAGATCATCGAGGGCAAGACCAACGATTCGATCATTGTCACCGAGGTGCCCTACCAGGTGTCGGTCGAGCAGATCGCCAGAAAGACCGCCGAGCTGGTCGAGCGCGGTGACCTCACGGGGATCCGGGAGATCCGTAACGAGTCGGCGAAAGGCAAGCTCCGCTTGGTGTTCGAGCTCAAGCGTGACGCCACTGGCCTTGTGGTGCTCAACAACCTCTACAAGTACACGCCGATGCAGACCACGTTCAGTGTGAACATGGTGGCGCTGGTCGATGAGGTTCCGCGGACGCTGAACTTGCGTGAGGCGCTGGTCGCGTACGTCGGACATCAGCGTGAAGTGGTCACCCGTCGAACCGAGTACCGACTCGAGGACCGCCGTCGGAAGGCTCATCTGAACGAGGGCCTGTTGAAGGCGCTCAACATGATCGACGAGATCATCGCCGCCATCCGCGCCAGCGATGATCGTGCTGCGGCTCGTGAAGCGTTGATGGCAACGCCGTTCGAGTTCAGCGAGCCCCAGTCTGACCGTATTCTCGACATGACCCTCGGCCGGCTCACTCGCCTGGCCCGCATCGACATCGAGACAGCGCTCGAAGAGCTGATGGCCGAGATCACCGAGCTCGAAGCGATTCTCGCCGACCCGCTGGTGCGTGACGGGGTCATCAAGGACGAGCTGACCGAGGTCCGCGAGGAGTTCGCCACGGATCGCCTCACCTCACTCGAGCATGATCTTGGTGAGCTCGACATCGAGGATCTCATCGATGACGACGACCTTGTCGTCACCTTGTCGTCCACGGGCTATATCAAGTCCGTTTCGACAGAGGAGTTCCGCAGCCAAGGCCGAGGCGGACGAGGCGTGACCGGAGCGAAGTTGAAGGATGACGAGGACGACCTTGTCCAC
>CAZYLX010000792.1:0-2220 GCA_964648595.1 uncultured Acidimicrobiaceae bacterium | reverse complement strand
GCCATCAAACTGCGGGCCACGGATGTCCTGGATGTACCGCTACCTCGTGAGCGATCCTTCTGGGATCGGGCGGCGGCCCTCGTTTCCCATGGGCCGGACGCTGTCGAAGAAATCGCCCGGCTGATGCTGCGATCGTTCGGTGGTGATGAGGCCTTGCTGACCTGGTGGCAGCAACGGAAGGGATAACCTCGTGCAATGTTCGACCCCGACCATCCGTTGCGACGCCCAGCCGTCGCCGGTGATCTCCCTCCTGCAACGGGCGGTTGGAGGCCGGGTGTCGATCCGCCTGCGTGGCGACGCATCATCACCGTGTGTGACACACGGACCTTCGCGCTCGAAGCCGGTGGACGTCTCGATCAAGTCGACATCGCATACGAGAGCTGGGGTTCGCTCGATGCTTCCGCATCGAACGCCGTTTTGGTCTGTCATGCGTTGACCGGTGACGCCCATGCCGCCGGCCCTTCTGGGCCGGGCCAACCAAGTGATGGTTGGTGGCAAGACATGATCGGGCCCGGCAAGCCGCTCGACACTGATCGCTATTTCGTTGTCTGCGCGAACGTGCTCGGCGGATGTGGTGGTTCGACTGGGCCAATGTCGGCCCACCCTGATGACGGTCGCCCGTACGGCAGCCGCTTTCCTGTTGTAACGCCCCGCGACATCGTGAGGACCCAGGCCATGCTCGCCGATCATCTCGGCATCGCCCGCTGGTTGTCGGTTGTCGGCGCGTCGATGGGGGGAATGCAGGCGCTTGAGTGGGCAGTGATGTTCCCTGATCGCGTCGCATCAGTCGCCGTCATCGCCAGCGCATCGGCGGCCAGCGCCATGCAGATCGGCTGGAGCGAAACGGGCCGGCTGGCGATCGCGAACGATCCGAAGTGGAACGATGGCGATTACTACGACGCTCCCGATGGTGGTGGCCCTCATGCTGGGCTGGCACTGGCCAGACGGATCGCTCAGCTGCACTACCGCGCCGACGTCTCGCTCCAGGATCGGTTCGGTCGAGCCGAAGCCGACCGTTTCGAACACATCGGGTTGTGGACTCGATTCCAGATCGAGAGCTACCTCGATCACCACGGCATGAAGCTCGTTCGTCGTTTCGACGCCAACGCCTACCTGGTTTTGAACAAGGCGATGGATCTCCATGACATCGGCCGCGGTCGTGGTGGTCGTGCAGCTGCGTTGCGCCGCATCAATTGCCCGGTCCTGATCGTCTCGATCGACACCGATATCCTCTACACCCCACGGCAGCAGCATGAGCTGCGCGACGTCCTCCTCGACAACACCGAGGTGCCCGTGACCTACGAGGAAATCGTGTCTGATCACGGCCACGACGGCTTCCTCATCGAGTTCCACCAACTCGGCCCGATGGTCGATCGATTCGTTCTCGACCAGTTCAAGGCAGGACGGGGCTGACCGGTGCCGGAGGGCGTCGAGATCGAGTTCTATCGACGAGCGGCCGAGCGAGCGTTGCACCGCGCAGTCGCATCGGTCGTCGCCGACGACGTATGGTTCTGCAAGGAGGGAACAACTCCCGAGGCGCTGGTCGCGACCCTGACCGGGACCGCGTTCACGAAGGCCCGCCGCCGAGGCAAGCTCCTCCTCCTCGACCACGAGGAAGGCACGCTCGGACTTCGCTTTGGAATGACCGGCCGCATCATCGTCGACGACCGAGCGCCGATCGACACGCTCGAGTACTCGAGTGATCGCAACGATCCGGCATGGGACCGCTTCGGGCTCATCTTCGCCGACGGTGGGTCGCTGCGATTGCGAGATCCTCGTCGGCTGGGTGGCGTGGTTCTGGACCCCGACGAGGGCGCCCTGGGGGTTGACGTTTTTTCGATCAGCGGTGTTGAGCTCGACCGTCGGGTGTTCGTCGGCGAAATCGCGCTGAAAGCCCGCATGCTCGACCAAGCGAGAGTTGCCGGTATCGGCAACCTCATCGCCGACGAGACGCTGTGGCGGGCAGGCATCGACCCTGCGATCCCGGCCGGGTCGGTCGATGCCAATGCGAAGCGCCGGTTCCGCCGTCACCTCGCAGCCGTGCTGGCCGATTTCCTTCGTGACGGAGGCTCTCACACCGGTCGGCTGCAGCCGGCAAGACATCGAGGGGCGACATGTCCGAAGGACGGTGCAGCGCTCGAGCGTCGGACGATTGGTGGGAGAACCACGTTCAGTTGTCCCCAACACCAGCGATGATCCCGCTAGCTTGCGGGGCGTGGT
>CAZYLX010000791.1:0-2221 GCA_964648595.1 uncultured Acidimicrobiaceae bacterium | reverse complement strand
GAGATCAGCCAATTCAGGTCGGGAAACAACGTCTGCGAGCTGCTTCGAAGCGGCGTCGAGGTCAAAACCGCACGGAGCCACGATCAGGATCTCGGCGCCGGATTCGGCGATGGCCGCCCACGTCGTCGCAGAAGAACGGCCACCGGGGTGCGCGAGGAGAGCTTCTCCCCCTGCGGCTTCGATCTGGTCGGGAATCCAATGGCCCGATGTGTACGGAGGGTCGGGCCACTCGAGCAACAAGACCTTCGGGCGGCGGCCGAGCTGTTCGGCTCGCTGCTGGGCCAGGCGATCTCGAAGGGCGTCGACCCTGGCCAGGCCGTCAGGAGACGCACCAGCCAAGCGGCCCAGAGCTTCCATCTGATCAAGAACACCGTCGAGTGTCATCGGGTCGTAGCTGAAGACCTCAGCGTCACACCCCAAGCTTTCGACGGCATCGGTGACACTGCCGGCGGGGAAGGCGCAGACTCGGCACAGGTCTTGGCTCACGATGAGATCGGGATCAAGCGAGGCCAGGAGGTCTCGATCGAGGGTGTAGAGCTCGCGCTTGTCAGCCATGGCCTGGCCGATGATCACATCGATCTCCGCCGGCGTTGCACCGGTCGGAATGATCGTGTCGGTGACGTGCGGAAGAGCGGCCGCCTCGGCCGGCTCATTGCACTCGTAGGTGACGCCGACAACGCGGTCGCCGAGACCCAGAAACCACAATGTCTCCGTGGCCGAAGGCAACAGGGAGATGATGCGTTCGGCCACGTGAGCGGAGTCAGTTGCCGAGCGAGATCAGCTGAGCCCGGCTTCGAGGAGCGCTCGCTTGACCAGCACACGGGCGAGGTGCTGGCGGAACTCAACGCTGGCGTTGAGATCGCTGGACGGCGCCATGCCGACATGGGCCTGCTCGGCCGCGTCAGCAGCAGAAGCGCCCGATGCGAGTGCTTCTTCGACCGCTGTTGCTCGAATCGGGGTGGTGTGCATGTTGACCAGAGCAACCTGGGCCGAGCCATTGACGCGCTGGGCCGAAACACCGACCGTCGCCCAATCCTGTGCTCGCCGGTTGAACTTCTGGAAGCTCCAGCCCGAACCCGTGTGCTTGGGGATTCGGATCTCGGTGATCATCTCGGTCGGTTCGATGCTCGACTCGAGGAACCCGGTGAACAACTCGGTTGCCGGGATGACTCGTTCGCCGTTCGGCCCTGTGACGACCACTGATCCACCGACGGCCAGCAGCGTTGCCGGGTGGTCGGCGGCCGCGTCGGCGTGGGCCAGCGACCCTCCGATGGTGCCGCGATGACGGACCTGGGGATCGCCGACCTGTGAGGTGGCATGAGCCAGCAGCGGTGCATGCTCGGCAACGAGGGCGTTCGTTTCGACGGCGCGGTGCTTGGTCAGCGCACCGATAGCGAGATGATCGCCTGCGTCACGTACGTAGTTCAGATCCTCGATGCGGCCGATGTCGATCAAGACCGATGGGTACGCGAGGCGGAGCTTCATCATCGGGAGCAGCGAGTGCCCTCCGGCAAGCAGCTTGGCTTCGTCGCCATGCTCGGCGAGAAGGGCAAGAGCAGCAGCTGCGGAATCAACGCGCTCGTAATCAAAAGCGACGGGGATCATTGTCCACCTCCGACGCTGACGGCCTGCTCGCTGGCACTGAGCACTGCCTTGACGATGTTGTGGTAGCCGGTGCAGCGGCAGAGGTTGCCTTCGAGGCCCTCACGAACTTGGTCCTCGGTGGGACTCGGGATTTCATCGAGCAGCGACACCGAGGCCATCACCATGCCCGGGGTGCAATAGCCGCACTGCAGCGCATGGCACTCCATGAACGCGGTCTGCATGGGATGCATCTCGTCGCCGTTGGCGAGACCCTCGATCGTGGTGATCTTCAGGCCATCGGCCTGAACCGCCAGCATGGTGCACGACTTCACGGCTTCGCCATCGACGTGCAGAGTGCATGCGCCGCACGATGAGGTGTCGCACCCGATGTTCGTTCCGGTCAGCCCGACAACTTCGCGGACGTAGTGGACCAGAAGCGTCCGAGGCTCGACGTCATGGCTCTGCATGACCCCATTGACTTCAACCGATATCTCCACGTGACGCTCCCGTGATTGACGACCGGGTCATTGTGACAATGGTGACAGCACTTCGCCACTTGAGGACCAAGGAATCCGTGAGATCCCTTTTCGTTCACGGGGCGAGAGGCGGAATGAATCGGTCAGCTGCCGACAGGCGA
>CAZYLX010000790.1:0-2223 GCA_964648595.1 uncultured Acidimicrobiaceae bacterium | reverse complement strand
CAAGCAGGCGGAGGCCGACTTCCCCTTCCTGCCTGCCGGCTGCCACATCGAACTCGACCGAGTGTCGAAAGAGATCGTGCTCCGCAATTTGAAGGCAGCGCTGCCGAACAAGTGGAAGGAAAAGGTCGACGAGCTGCGGCGCCAGATTGGTGGCCAGGCCGAGGCACCAACGCTCGGCTCCTACTTGGAGGGTGCCGGCCTCGAGCTTGGCGATGTGTACAGCGGGGGTCGGGGGTGGACGTCGCTTCGTCGGGCGGTCGGTCTGGTCGATTCGGAGCCGACCGAGCATGCGGACAGGCTCCAGCGAGCGGTGGGGCGGATGCTGCACGTCGACGATCTGCTGCGACTTCGCACCTGGCAGTCGGCTCTGCGGGAGCCGCGCCAACCGGACCTTGACGCGGAGGCGGAGCCGACGAGGCGCTTGCTCTACATGCTGCATGCATCGCTGTGGGGCTCGGCGGCGGAATCAGCCGAAGTTGGGTTCGAGTTGCTCTGGAACGAGCCAGCAATCATCGACGAGTTGCTGGAAGTGATCGACGTGCGACTCGGGGCGCTTGACCATCGCCACGACGTGATCGGCCTGTCGACCGACGCCGACAATCCTCTACGTTCACACGCGCGCTACAGCCGAGACGAGATCTTGGCCGCGTTCGGCTTGGGCTACCCCAAGGGCGTGCCGCAGTTGCGGGAAGGGGTGAAGTGGTTGGCCGATGTGCAGACCGACCTCTTCATGGTCACGCTCAACAAGGGTGAGTCCGACTACTCCCCCACCACGCTCTACAAGGACTACGCCATTTCTCGAGACTTGTTCCACTGGGAGTCACAGTCGATGACGACCGAACGATCCGAGACCGGTCAGCGCTATCTCAACCAGCGCAGCAACGGCACGAACGTGATGCTGTTCGTGAGGGAACGCAAGACACAGGACGGCCGTACGATGCCGTATCTGTGCCTCGGCCTGGCCGACTACGTCCAAAACCGCGGCGAACGCCCGATCGCCATCACTTACAAACTTCGCCAGCCCATGCCGCCCGACTTCTACGCTGAAGCGAAAGCGGTGGCTGGGTAGCCGCAACGGTCCAACGGCTCATCTCTTCGACCAAACCACGGGGGCCTCCTCGACGCGGAGGCCGCTCACGGCACTGCGATCGCCGCAGCTCACGCGATCTGGGGAGCCCACAGCGACTGGCCGAGTTCCTCGGCTGCTTGAGGGGTCTTCTTCTGGAGACTGAGGGTTCTGCCGGCAAGCACCCGACTGGAGACAGCCCACCCGCCGATGGCGCCGAGGGGGCGGCCGTTGTGTAGGTCGTGCCCAGGTCAACGCCGTCGCTCGTCAACTGACCGGAACCTCTGGTGTCACGGGCCGTTGTTACGTTCGAGACATCTTGGAGCAGGTGCTCCCCCTTGCCAGACCAACCGGAAGCACCCATCATGACGAGCACAGAAAATGATCGCCTCGACCTTCGTCAAGAGTTCGAACGCATCTTCAACAACCCACGAATCGCCGCCATCGCCATGGAAGCACTCCCACCCATCGACTACTCCCAACTCGCCACCAAACAAGACCTCGACGCCCTCAGCACCGAGCTGCGCGGCGAGATGACTGGTCTCCGAGGCGAACTTCGAGGCGAGATGGCCGAACTCCGAGGTGAACTGCGGGGCGACATGGCCGAGATCCGAGGCAACTTCGCCGAACTCGGCGGCAACTTCGCCGAACTCGGCGGCAACTTCGCCGAACTCGGCGGCAGCTTTGCCAAGCTCGAAGCAAAGGTCGATAGTGGCTTCGCCGAAGTCAGGGGCGAAATGGCGGAGCTTCGGGGCGAAACCAAGGGCCTGCTTGGCGCCATGGATCTGAAAATGGCGACCAACGTTCGATTGTTCGTAGGTGGTCAGATCACCACGATCGTTCTGCTCGGCGGCTGGGTCGCCGCCGTCACCTGAGGTCAGTCCGCCACTCAGTTGATCCACCACAACGCGGTGCGCTCAGGCTCGCCGCCCTCGGTGATGACCTCGACCACATCGGTCGCCCGGCGGATACGTGTTGGGGCCATCGTGGCGTACGGGCCTGTGTCACCAATCGGCGCCCGGCGCCCCTCAGGATGGGCTTCGATCGGGCAGACAACGAACAAGGCCCAATCCCTCGAGTCGAGCGCAACCTCGACCGTGGTTGCTGGCGCCGCCGTCTCCGCTCGCCAGTCGTACACCACGAACTCATCGCCGAGG
>CAZYLX010000789.1:0-2225 GCA_964648595.1 uncultured Acidimicrobiaceae bacterium | reverse complement strand
CCCGCCGATCGGAAGTGGTACCGGAACATTGCCGTGTTGGAGATCCTCGTTCAGACACTGGAGGGCCTCGACATGCAGTATCCCGAGCCGGCGCCTGACCTCGATCAGATCGTCATCGATTGAGAATGCAGTCTCAGAGAATCGACCGCATCTTCTCCATGGAGTGATCGGCTTCGACCATGCGTACGGTGCCTGAGCGGCTACGCATGACCAACGATTGAGTGTGTACTCGGTTCTGGGAGTACGTGACTCCTCGGAGCAAGTCCCCGGTGCTGATGCCGGTTGCGGCGAAGAAGCAGTCATCGGACCGGACCAGATCATCCATCGTGAGAATCTGGTCGAAGTCGTAGCCCTCCGACTCGGCTGCTTCTTTCTCTTCTGGCGTCCGGGCGTAGAGCTTGCCTTGGAGGTCGCCGCCCATGCACTTCATAGCCGCAGCGGTGATGACGCCTTCGGGTGTTCCCCCGATCCCGAAGAGGATGTCGACGCCGCTGTCCGGGACGGCGGTGGCGATCGCTCCTGCAACGTCGCCGTCGCGAATCAGACGGATACGAGCTCCCGTGCTGCGAATGGTGGCGATGAGTTCGTCGTGCCGAGGCCGATCGAGCACCACTGCGGTGAGGTCGCGAACCGACACACCCTTCGCCTTGGCCAATGCGGTCAGGTTCCGATCGACAGGGAGGCGGATGTCGACGATTCCGGCGGCCTCGGGACCGACGGCGAGCTTGTCCATGTAGACAACCGGGCCGGGGTTGTACATCGAGCCCCGCTCGGCGACGGCAATCACGGCGATCGCCCCGCCTTGACCGTTCGCTGTGAGCGTCGTGCCGTCGACCGGATCGACGGCAATGTCGGTCAACGGTGGCTGGCCGTTTCCGATGCGCTCACCGTTGTAGAGCATCGGGGCTTCGTCCTTTTCGCCCTCGCCGATGACGACGAGTCCGTCCATCTCTACACCGTCGAGAACCGAGCGCATGGCGTCGACGGCGGCCTGATCGGCACCGTGCTTGTCACCTCGACCGAGCCAGCGGGCGGCAGCGAGAGCGGCAGCCTCGGTGGTGCGGACCAGCTCGAGGGCAAGGTTGCGGTCAGGACGAATGCGATCAGACATGAAACCACCGGTTGTCGACGTTAGGACGTGCTCCTGAGACTAGGCCCGTGTCTTGACCCAGCGAAAGCTCGGTCGTTGCGAACAGGCGGACGTTAGGAGCGACAGCGAGTAACTCCAGGAACGCCAAAGGCCGTTAGGCCGACGCGTTCACGCCGAGGGCGTTCACGTTCACGGCTATTCCGAGAGGCGAAGGCGGAGTTCGGCCCACTTGTGATCGTCGATGGCGAACGAGTTGTGCTCGTCTCCACGAAGGGCCTCAGCAGCAGCGTCGAGATCCGAACGAGCCGAGGCGGCGTCGATCTCGCCCCTGGGGACTGCCTCGTCGCTCAAGACGGTGACCTTGTCAACGGAGACCGAGACGAAACCACTGCGAACGGCAAAGGACTGCACCGTGCCAGTGCTTTCGGTGACTCGCACCTCAGAAACCTGGAGGCTTCCGATGAACGGCTCGTGACCGGCAAGGAACGCGATCTCGCCGCCACCTCGGGTACGGGCAACAACTTGGGTGCCCTCGCCCGAATACAGCGAACTCTCCGGGGAGACGAACTCGACAGCGAACGCCATCAGATGCCAACGTCCTTGCGAAGCTGAGCGGCTTTCTCGCGGGCCGAATCGGCGCCGCCGACGTTCAAGAAGGCCTGCTCGGGGAGATCATCGAGATCACCATCGAGGAGGGCCTCGAAGCTGTCGACTGTTTCTTCGACCGGGGTGAAGTTTCCGTCGAGGCCGGTGAAGACCTTCGCAACGAACATCGGCTGCGACAAGAAGCGCTGCACCTTGCGGGCACGATCGACCGTGATGCGGTCTTCCTCGGAGAGTTCATCGAGACCGAGAATGGCGATGATGTCCTGCAGCTCCTTGTAGCGCTGGAGGACTTCCTGCACACGGCGAGCAACGTTGTAGTGACGGTCGCCAACGACCTCGGGAGCAAGGATCGTCGATGTCGAGGCCAGGGGATCCACCGCCGGGTAGATGCCCAAGGCCGCGATGTCACGGCTCAGTTCGGTCGTGGCATCGAGGTGCGTGAACGTGGTGAATGGTGCGGGGTCGGTGTAATCGTCGGCGGGCACGTAAACGGCCTGCAGCGAGGTGATCGACTTGCCGCCGGTCGAGG
>CAZYLX010000788.1:0-2230 GCA_964648595.1 uncultured Acidimicrobiaceae bacterium | reverse complement strand
GGTTTTGTGGCCAGCGAGGGAACCCATCGTACGCGTGGCGTGCAATAGCCCGCCGGTGGATCGTTCCGCGTTCGACCGTGATCGAAGAACTCATCCCGGACGCGTTCCACAACACCGAGCAATACGCCAACAACCGCATCGAGTCAGACCACGGCCGACACAAAGCCAGGCTCAAACCAATACGAGGACTCAAAACCGACCGCACCATCACGGTCGTGATCCAAGGGCACGCCTTCATCCAGAACCCACGACGCAACATCGGCGCAGCGCGCACGTTCCTCGCCGCAGCACTGGCCGCATACGGCGAACCGACGAGGTCGTAACGGGCCTCGCTCACGCTCTGGAGACGGTGATCAGAGTTACCGGGCTTCTGAGGGTATTCCGGTGATGAGCCAGCCCAGCTCGTCGTGTCGTTCTAGGCGAAAGTCGAGGTACGGCTGCGGCGTTTGACATGGCGTGTCGACGCTTGGGCAGGCGAGTTCGCCATTCTCGTCGTAGTACGTGACTTCGGCCATGTTCCCGTCGACGTGCAGTTCTGCTGTGTCCAAGTCGAGGTGGAGAGACTCCGACAGTCCGTAGTCGATCACTCGGGTCCACCACTCTCGTACGGCGGCTTTTCCAGTTGCCTCGTTCGAGTCGTATCGTTCGGAGAACAGCGCAAGGACCGCCTCGAGATCCTCGCGGCGAACTGCGTCCCTGAACCCCTCCAACACGTCGCGGACCTCGGCTTCAGGGGCTGTGGCTGGGCCTGTTTGCTGGTCAGCACGTGCCTCGACATCGGCCCCGGCTGAGTCATCGTCGCCGCACCCGGCTGCACCCAGCGTCACGAAGAGGAAAAGCCCGCCGGTCACAACGAAAACCCGCGTCGAATGAGAAACCTGGCGGCGAGCGAAAGCAGACAAGGCTGGGTGCATTTGGCTACCGATCCGGAGTGGGTTCGGGGCGGTCGTGTCGGCTTTTCAGCCGGCCCAGAACAAGCTGAGGGCGGCGATGATCATGGCGGTGGCGCCCACTGAGTAGGTGACGGTCCGCCACGGTTGGATGCCGTAGGCATAGGTGATGGTGTGGGCGAGCCTGGCGGCGACGAAGATCCAGACCAGCGCCACGGTGATCCCGTTGTCGAGGTCGCCGTAGGTCGCAGCGAGGTACAGCACGAACAGCCCGATGGGGATGTTGGCGACGTCGTTGTTGCAGATGCGGAGCCAACGATTGGTCCGATCGTGGTTCTCGGTGTTGCTCGGAAGAACCTGGAGTTGCCCGGTCGGGACCCGGAAGATCGTGTTGAAGAAGTTGATGACCCCCTCGTCCTCGCGGTTTGGGCTTTGCATGGAGTGGCCGCGGACGTACGTGGTGATCGTCCCGCAAAGCCACATCTTGATGCTCAAGATGGCGGTTGCGTAGAGGACAGCGAGTGTTGCGTTGTCGGGAGTCAAAGTGGGGTGTCTCCAAAGTTGGTCGGGCATGGGGCGAACATGCCCTTGGTCAGGGCGTGGGTGGTTCGTTGATCTGGCCGACCACGGTCGCTGGGGTGAACGTGGCGATCAGTCGTTGTTCGTCGATCATGGCTTTTCGAAATTCGGCCCAGTCGGGATGCGGTGCGCCGTTGGTCGCTTCGAAGTAGGCGACAAGGGCATCCGCCGTCGGATCACCAGGAGTCTTCGCGGTTGGTGACAGTTCGACGGTCCCGTCAAAGGAGAGGTAGGACCAACTCGACGGATCGGTGACATGGAGGACCACTCGGGGGTCCTTTCGCATGTTGCGGGTCTTAGCTCGATCGTCAGTGAGCGAGATGACGAAGGCGTCGTTCTCGACGGCATAAACGACGTCAGAGGATTGGGGTCTACCGTCGGCCCGGATCGTGATGAGGACACCGAGGTTCCGACGTTCAGCCCATGTGAGTGCTTGTGTCATATCCATGAAGCGGTCTTCCTTTGTCGGTGGGAAACGCCTTGGTCCGTACCCCAACGCTAGATGCAAACTCTGTGACTCGTCAATGATTGATTTCGCATTAAGCTGCCGAAGCAACAACCCTGCTACCGTCGCAGGAGAGATGACTGAACCAGCAACCCAACAGATTCAGGACGCGTGGAAGGGGATCCTGTTCGCCCACGCCCAAGTTGTGCGGGCCCTCGAACTCGACCTCGCCACACACTCCGACCTCCCACTGACCTGGTTCGACGTCATGAACCGACTCAACGAACACCCCGACCATCGGCTCCGCGTCCATGAA
>CAZYLX010000787.1:0-2231 GCA_964648595.1 uncultured Acidimicrobiaceae bacterium | reverse complement strand
GGAACGGCCCGTAGTTGTTCGAACAGTTCGTGATGATCGTGTTCAAACCGTAGGTCTCGTGCCAGGCTCGAACCAGATGATCCGACGCCGCCTTCGATGCCGAATACGGCGACCGAGGGTCATAGGGCGTCGACTCATCAAAGGCCGGATCGGAAGGCGACAACGCCCCGAACACCTCATCAGTCGACACATGCACGAACCGGAAGCTGTCGAGGGTTCCCGACCGTTCGGCGAACGCACGCGCCGCGTGGAGCAACTCGAAGGTGCCAACCACGTTCGTCGATATGAACTCGCCTGGCCCATCGATCGAACGGTCAACATGACTCTCCGCCGCCAAATGCACGATCGCGTCAGGCTCGAATGAATCAATGGCCGCTCGAACCGCGGCACCATCGGTGATATCGACGATGACCTGGTCGTATCGATCCGACCCCGACACCGACGCAACCGACCCCTCAGTGGCCGCATAGGTCTTCTTGTCGAGATTCAGAACCGAATGATCGGTTTCGTTGATAAACCGCCGAATCACCGCAGAACCAATGAACCCGAGCCCACCAGTGACCAGAACCCTCATGACGCTTCTCCCTGACTGACTCTGTCGATCTCGTCGATGATCTCTCCCAGACTGAGGCCCGCGGCATCCTTCGCCGCCAACGTCACCGAGGCTTCATCGACCGGCCACTCGATACCGAGGGTCGGATCGTCCCAAGCCAACGACCGCTCCGCCTGCGGCGCGTATGGGGCGTCGACTTTGTAAACGACCTCGGTGTCGGGCTCGGTCGTACAGAAACCGTGCGCAAAACCACGCGGCACCCACAACTGATTCCCCCGCTCAGCATCCAGGTCGATCACCGCATGCTCGCCGCGAGTCGCGGAACCGGGCCGGAGGTCAACCACGACATCAGCGACCCGACCTCGAACCACACGCACCAACTTGCCCTGAGCAAAGGGCGGCAATTGCAAATGGAGGCCACGAAGCGTGCCAACTGGCACCGAGACCGAATGATTGTCCTGGACGAAGACGGTTGGCACACCAACCGCTTCGGCCGCTCCGACCTCGAACGTCACCGCAAACGAACCCCGATCATCACCAAACCGAGGGGTCGACAACTCCAGAACGTCGTTCAGATAGGTGGTAAGAATCTTCATCAACGCTCCGAGTAGTGGGTCCGGGTACGCCGGTCATGACCGAGTCAAAACTGTATGGCCACGCGTCGATGCTCCAACGCATGCTTGACGGACCGACATGAGGCTCACCGTATACTCCTTGGCTGTGGCGGGTTTGAGCAATCGTCCTTCAAATCAATCAGTAGGCGAGAGTGCTCGGGTTGTCGCGTTGACGTCCGAATTGGTTGTTGCCCGGGAAGCTGCGGCATCGGCTGAGTCCGAGCAAGGGCGTCTGCAGGGCGAGCTCACGAAGGTGACCGACTACTGGGTGGCCTCCTGCCAAGCCCAGGAGCAGTGGGACATTCTCTTCTCGCAGAACATCGAGGACCTTCGGCTGGCCAATGAGCGGGCTGACAACGCAGAACAGCGTTATCGGGAGATTCAGTCATCGACGAGTTGGAGAGTCATCCAAGGGGTTCTCGCGCCGTATCGATGGGCGCGTGGGATCCGTTGACTGATGCTCTGACGATCGTCGTCGTCGGGCTTGATGGCTCGGTTGACGATCGACCGGGCGCCTCGATATCGACAGACTCGATTCGGCAATCGTCCTCGCCAGAGTCGCTCATCGTGGAGGTTGTCGACCACCTGTCGAATCGGATCAGCGTTGCGACGGAGTTCGTGGCGTTCGTCGAGGCCGGCGACGAGGTCGCTTTCGATGCTGTTCGGCTTGTTCTCGCCGAGCTCAGACGTAGCCGGGACATCGACGTTCTGTATGGCGATGAGGATCGTCTCGATTCCGACGATCGACGCTCGGACCCGTTCCACAAGCCAGCGTGGTCGCCCGATCGGCTTCGGTCGCACCATCTGTTGGGTGGTCTTGTCGTCTATCGGGCCGCCTTGGTCCGCGATGCGCTTGAACTCGCCGGGTGCTCGGCATCTGCGTGCGCTGATGTGCAGCTGCACGATCTTGCCCTCAAGGTCACCGAACGGGCCGGCGTCATCACCCATCTTCCGAGGGTTCTGACTCACCGGCGGTCGACCGCAGATCGGCACTCAGACCATGATCGGGTGGCCGCCATCCAGCGCCACTGTGAACGGATCGAGTTCCAGATGGAAGCCGTTGC
>CAZYLX010000786.1:0-2233 GCA_964648595.1 uncultured Acidimicrobiaceae bacterium | reverse complement strand
GTGCCATTGGGATCGGACGGTCCCACAGTTCGTGAGTGCGATCGAGGCCAGCAAGGCGTGAGTCGAGCTGTCACCTTCGCGTCTCCGCCGCTACTCGCCGGATCTTGCTGGGCAAGCCTGCTATGACGACGGGGAAACGCGCGGCGGGCCAGCCCAAATCATCGGACGTCATCCGAGCTGGTCTTCCCCCAGGCATTGCTTCGCTCGGTGCTGGGCTTGCCACCAATGGACTTCTGACGTACGCCTTTCTGGCACTTGCAGGCCGGAATCTATCCGATGGTTCGTACGGCGCATTGGCTGTCGTGTGGGGGCTGGTTGCACTCCTCGGTGCTGGCCTTTTCCAACCCCTGCAACAGGGACTGTCGTATGCCAGCTCGCACCGCAATGCTCGAGGCCTTGGCAGCAAACCCGTCCTGGCCAGCTCTCTGGCCATCGGCGTCCGAGCGATCACGGCGGTATGGGTACTCCTTGCCGCCTGGTGGTTTCTCGGTCTAGACGATCTGATCGACAACGATGCTTCGCTCTTCGTTGCATTCCTCCTCTCGCTCGCAGGGTTCATGTTCACCGAGGTGTACCGAGGGATCGTTGCCGGCCACTCCCGGTTTGGTTCATACGGCGCATCTCTCATCACCGAAGGATCAGTTCGCGTCGTCGGGGTCGTCGGGCTCATCGCCATCGGAACAACAGCTCCGAGCGCTTACGCCGGCCTCATCGCCGCTAGTTTCTTCGCCGCAGCGCTCGCAACGTCCTTCGGTCAGCGGCCGATCGCTGAAGACGGGCCACCCGTCCAACCACACGAGCTGGGCCAGAACCTCAGACTGCTGCTCGTCATGTCGCTTGCCGAATCATTCCTACTCAATGTCGGGCCAGTCGCGGTTTCCATTCTGTCCGATCTCGATGGCGAGCCGGGGCGATTTCTCAACGGGCTCGTGCTCGCCCGAATCCCCCTGATGGTGTTCCAGGCAGTCAAGATCTCGATTCTTCCCTCACGCACGCGGATGGTTGCCAACGGCGAGAGCACTCAGTTGGCCACCTCCACCCGACGCCTTGCGCTTGCGGTCGGCGGATTCGGCCTCGCAACGATCGCCGGGGCGGCGCTCCTCGGACCCCTCGCAGTCAGCATCCTCTTCGCCGACACCATCAGCGCCCTTGACATGACGCTTCTCAGTACAGCCAACGCCTTGTCCATGCTCGCCATCTTGTTGTCACTCACTCTGGTCGCCTGTGAACGTCCCACGTGGGCAGCAGCATCCTGGATCGTCGGCATCGTTGCGTTCGTGATCGTCTCACTCGCTCTCCCCATAGAGGCGTTCCGCCGGGTCGAAATCAGCCTGATCGCGGGGTTTGCAATAGCGACTGTCTGCCTGGCCATTGCAACAAGCCGCTCAATCGGCCAATTGTCTGAATCTCAAGTCAGTATGTGAAATGCAGAGCGAGCGCGATCCGGCGCGTTGTTCCCGCACTCCGTTGTGGCAGCTCCACGGATCGTCAGCAACCTCGTAAAGGAAGAATGCCCCAAGGCCAACGATCTATTCGCTGGCGTGGCCGGCAGAACCCGTTGCCTGGGTGTCTGGACGGCTGTACGGCCTGCGGCCGGTCCACTGCGGGTAGCGGCGGTACGTGCTCAGAATGAAGGAGACGGTCCGCTCCGCACAGTTCGTAACGGTATATTCCACCGGGATCGAAGCAGGAGAACCACGTCTCGCACGAGCGAAGCGGACGCCCTGCACCACATTCTCGGGATCGAGCCCGGTCATCAAGATCGTTCCTGCGTCGAGTGCCTCGGGGCGTTCGATCGAGTCTCGGAGCGTCACCGCAGAGAATCCCAGGATGGATGCCTCCTCGGCAATCGTCCCCGAATCGGACATGACGCAGAACGAGTCCTGCTGCAGCCTGACGTAGTCGTGAAAACCCAGCGGTTGATGCAAGCGAACGCCCTCGGCTTGACGACCGGCTTTCTCGAGCCGGGCCCGCGTTCGGGGGTGAGTCGACATGAGGACCGGTCTGGAAAATTCGTTCGCAACAGCCTCCAGACAATCGAGAAGAGACATCAAGCGCGCTGGGTCGTCCACGTTCTCCTCTCGGTGGGCGCTTGCGAGCAAATACCCTTCCTTCGAGAGCTGGAGTTCATCAAGAATCCGGGAGCTGCCGATTCCGTCCGCCTGTGCAACGAGGACCTCGCGCATCGGCGACCCAGTCATCAAGATGCTACGCGGATGAATGTTCTCCGCCA
>CAZYLX010000785.1:0-2234 GCA_964648595.1 uncultured Acidimicrobiaceae bacterium | reverse complement strand
TCTCGGGTCAGTTCGGTTACTCGGAGCCATTCGATCAAGTCAGCTGACCACACAACCCGATGAGATGGGGGGGGCTTCCACGTCGCCAACTCCGTCACCGGCACTGCGGCGGCCGAAGACGGGACTCGTCACACCGTCACGTGAAGCGTTCAACCAAGAGCAAGAGCGGTCCTCAGATCGACAGCAGTTCGACAGCGACACCTACAGCGTCTCGCAGCCGCTCCAGATCGCCGACATCGCTCGTCACCAC
This sequence comes from uncultured Acidimicrobiaceae bacterium, assembly GCA_964648595.1. Classification (GTDB taxonomy): domain Bacteria; phylum Actinomycetota; class Acidimicrobiia; order Acidimicrobiales; family SZUA-35; genus SZUA-35. Next base: position 1,984 of record CAZYLX010000785.1, on the reverse strand, counting down.
CACGTCACCGCGAGCAGCAGCCCCAACGACCACCGACGCGTCGACCACATCAGAGGTCCCTACCACACCACAAACCACACCGGCCGAACGAGCTCGCCCCTCGTTGAGATCCTCGACCCGACAGCCCACCAACAGCCTCGACATCTGCGCTTGTGGCCCACCACGCCAACCCTGCGCCAGCGCCCCAGACGGCACAGTCGGCACCTCACCACGCTCGAGCGAGCGACGATGGAGAGCCCAGATCTGCCGGCTGTTGTGTTCCGCGGCGATCAGTGCCCCCGTGTCATACGTGAGACCCATCTACTACGAGGCTCGCCGATCGGCGTCGCCATCAAGAACAGCATCGGCCCACGCCAACTCGTCCGCCGTCAGCCCACCGTGCTCAGCCTCCCAAGACCGCACCGCCGCCAACCCGGCCTCGACCACCAGAGCCCGCTCAGCCGCCGCGTTGATCCACGCCGACAAACTGACACCGTGACGCTGCGCAGCAGACGCCGCATCCGCAGCCACCGACTGCTCCAACGCCACCGAGAGCTTCTTCACAGCCATGTCCCTGATGGTAGCACCGGGTTCCTACCGACAGAAGGCAAGGGCGCCACGAGAGCCAGCTCGACAAGCCACGGCTCCCGAAACGCATCGCTCCGTCGACCGAATCGCTTGGCGCCCTGCTAGAACGACGGGATCCCACCATGGAAGTGCGAGACCTGATGTCTGCGTCCCTTTCGCTGAGCGACGTGATCGTCGTCGGCAACAGCTCTGACAGTCCGTTCGCCATCGACGTTGCCTTTGCCATGGGACAGGTGGAGGACATCGCCGACGTCATCAGCATGAAGTCGTTCGCCAACACGGAGTTCTGCCCTCGGTTCATCAACGACGAGCAGGACCTCTCCGCGATCGGCGAGCAACTTGAAGACAAGACGGTCGTGATCGTGAGTACGTCAAGCCTCGCCCTTGGCCGCAACTCACTCGCGATGCGCAACCTGCTGATTGCACGAGCAGCGAAGGACAACGGCGCCGCCGCCGTCGTGCTGGTCGAGCCCGATCTCTACTACTCGGCGCAGGACCGCGGTCCCCGGTCGGATCAGGGGTTCACCCCCTTCGAGCGAGACATCGCAGATCGCAAGAAGTTCGACGGGCAACCCTTCTCATCTCGGCTCTACGCCGAGATGCTCAAGCTGGCAGGGGTTGACCGAGTGGTGACGGTGCACAATCACTCCACTGCGGTCCAGGCCGAGTTCGCCGACGTCTTCGACGGTCGATTCCACAACCTGATCCCCTATGACCTCTACGCTGACTATCTCCGCCAGGCCACGATCGTCGACTACGGGCCGACCGGCGAGGGTCTTGCGTTGTGCGCTCCGGACAAGGGCGCTCGTGATTTCGTCCGCACCATGTTCGAGACACTCGGCTTGCCGGATGCCAAGTTCGTCATGCTCGACAAGGAGCGCACCGGCGAGCGCCAGGTCAAGATCACCCTGCACGAGGAGAGCGACACCGCGTTCGAAGAAATCGCAGGGCACGACATCGTTCTGTTCGATGACATGGTTCGCACCGGCTCCACCGTCGTGAAGTCTTGCCAGTTCTTGAAGCAGGTCAAGCCGAACAAGACCGTGTTCGCGGTGACCCACTTCTACGCCAGTGATGAAGGACGGGAGAAGATGGCCAACGTGGCGATCGACGAGATCCTCACGCTGAACACGATCCCCACCGTGCTCAATCGAGACGTGCAGGGCCGTCTCCGCAAGAAGATGGTGGTGCTCAAGATCGAGCAGTGGTTGGCGCGAAATCTCGCCGAGATTCTCGGCCTCCCGGTTGTGGAGCGAGAGGGCCAGTACCAGATCGATATGTCGTCGAAGAACCCTCGCTTCAAGCAGAAGATCTGGTCGAACGACCAGCTCTCGAGCCTTCGCGACTGACGGCACCGCCAGGAGGCAAACGATGAGTAGGTCCGAACAGAACATGGCCGGCGCCCTCGAGTCCCTCC
>CAZYLX010000784.1:0-2234 GCA_964648595.1 uncultured Acidimicrobiaceae bacterium | reverse complement strand
AGCCTCGGAGATGATGCCGAGCCCGTCTCGCAGCCATTGGATGGCTGCCCCGGTGATGAAGATCGACCCTTCGTACGCATATGTTGCCGGCTCGTTCTCGCCGAGCGTCCACGCGATCGTGGTGAGCAGGCCCTCGACGGGCTCGGGGCACTGGGAACCGACGTTCATGAGCAGGAAACTGCCGGTGCCATAGGTGTTCTTGGTCATGCCTGGCTCGAAGCATGCCTGGCCGAACAGCGCCGCCTGCTGGTCGCCGGCAACGCCGCTGATGGGGATACCGGCACCCAAGGCGGTGGTGTCGGCGGTGAGACCGAACCTGCCGCTGCTCGGGCGCACCTCGGGAAGTGCGCTCATCGGCACTCCGAGAATGTCACACAGTTCGGGCGACCATGCGAGGTGTCGAATGTCGAAAAGCAGTGTTCGGCAGGCGTTCGATGGCTCGGTCACGTGGCGTGCGCCATCGGTCAGTTTCCAGATCAGCCACGAGTCGATGGTTCCCAACGCCAGGTTCTCGTCATTGGCCACGCCACCCTCGTTCAGCAGCCAGGCGAACTTGGTCCCCGAGAAATAGGGGTCGAGCCCGAGCCCGGTTCTGTTGCGCACGAGAGGAAGGTGTCCGCCATCGACGAGTTCTTCACAGTGAGCAGCGGTGCGCCGGTCCTGCCAGACGATCGCCCGATGTAGCGGCTCACCGGTTCGGCGATCCCATGCAACAACAGTTTCTCGTTGGTCGGTGATGCCGATAGCGGTAATCGGTTGGTCGAGCGTTGGAACGAGTTCAGCGATGACGGTCTGTATCGCGGCCCAGATCTCGTTCGCGTCGTGCTCGACCCAGCCTGGCTCGGGGAAGAACTGGGTGAACTCTCGGTAGGCCCAACCGACGATGTTGCTCGCCTCGTCGACGGCTAATGCGCGGACCCCGGTGGTGCCGGCATCGAGGGAAATGACCAGTGCCATCTGTTTCTCCTGACATGAGCAAAGCGGTCGGTCACGCACCTTAGGCTGTCGGCCATGCGAGTTGGCATCCTCACCGGCGGAGGTGATTGTCCTGGTCTGAACGCCGTGATTCGAGCGAGCGTCCGGAAGGGCCAGCACCACTACAACGATGAACTGTTCGGTTTCCATGACGGTTGGCGTGGCGTGATCGAGAACGATTTCCAGATGCTCGATATCGGCACCTTGCGAGGCACGCTTTCCCGTGGTGGCACGATCATCGGTACGAGCCGCGTGCAGCCGTACATGTTTGTCGATGGCGTCGACCGCGTGCGGCGGACGATCGCTGAGAACGAGATCGACGCGATCATTGCAATCGGTGGGGAAGGCACCCTCTCCTGTTCGCGCGAGCTAGCGAAGGAAGGCTTGCCCATCGTCGGGGTTCCAAAGACCATCGACAACGACATCGGATTGACCGAGCGCACATTCGGGTTCGACACAGCCGTCTCGATCGCCACTGAAGCGATCGACCGATTGCACACCACGGCGGAGAGCCACAACCGCGTGATGGTGGTCGAGGTGATGGGTCGCCACGTCGGGCACATCGCCATGTGGGCCGGGATCGCCGGGGGAGCGACTTTGACGTTGATTCCCGAAGAGCCGTTCGACATCGTGGAGGTGTGTGAAACCATCTCCCGACGTCATGAACGCGGCCGCTTCGCATCGATCGTCGTCGTCGCCGAGGGGGCAAAGCCAGCGTCGGGGACGCTCGATATGACGCCGGACCAGTACGACGAATACGGACACATCCGGCTCGGCGGGATCGGCAACCTGGTGGCCAAGGAGATCGAGTCCCGAACCGGCTTCGAAACCCGGGTCACCACGCTGGGACACGTTCAACGCGGTGGCACTCCGACCGCCTACGACCGCGTACTCAGCACATGGTTCGGGGTTGCAGCGATCGATGCGGTGCATGACCACGCATGGGGCGAGATGGTCGCTCTGCAGGCGAACCAGGTCGTCCGTGTCCAATTGGCCGATGCCGTTCGAGACTTGAAGTACGTCAATCCTGAGCTGTGGGATGTTGCCAAGCAGTTCTTCGCATGAACACCACCAATCCCGCAGCCGAGACCATTCGCGCCTTTGCCCCTGGTCGCGTGAACCTGATCGGTGAACACACCGACTACACCGGGGGTCTGGTGCTGCCCATGGCCCTCGACATGGGCGTCACGATCACCGGCGTCCGGAACGGGACCTCGATCGATCTTCATTCCGAACAGCTCGCCAGCTCGTTGCTCAGC
>CAZYLX010000783.1:0-2236 GCA_964648595.1 uncultured Acidimicrobiaceae bacterium | reverse complement strand
AGATCTACCAGGACCAGATGCATCAGATCACCAGCGATCTGCTGGAACTCCAGGCCGACCTCAAAACTGCGCTGGCCAACGGCGAGCTCAGCCTCCACTACCAGCCCACCGTCGATCTCGCGGATGGAACCGTCGAGGGCGTCGAAGCGCTCATCCGTTGGCACCACCCCACCCGCGGCACCATCCCACCGGACCGGTTCATCCCCATCGCCGAAGCCACCGGCAGGATCATCGCCATCGGGCGCTGGGTCATCCAACAGGCTTGCCAGGCCGCAGTCGACTTTCGAGACCAACAAAGCCAACCGCTGCTCATGGCCGTCAACCTCTCACCCCAACAGCTCCGCGACCCCACCATCATCGCCACCGTCGAGAACTCCCTTCGAGACTCCGGCCTCGCCCCAGAACGCTTGATTCTCGAAATCACCGAAGGCACCCTGCTCGACGACACGACCGCGGTAAAGCGGCTACACGAACTCAGCAACTTGGGCGTTCTCATCGCCGTTGATGACTTCGGCACCGGCTACACCTCGATCAGCTACCTCCAGAGTCTTCCCATCAGCATCCTGAAGATCGACCGCTCCTTCATCAGCGGCGATGTCCTGCCTCCAGACGAACGACGAGCCTTCCTCCACGCCATTGTCGGGCTGGCCAAGAGCCTCAACCTTCGCTCGGTCGCCGAAGGCATCGAGGACAAAGAGCAACTCGACGAACTCAGAGGCCTCGGCTGCGACACGGGACAGGGCTACCTCTGGTCACCAGCCACGCCACTGCCCGCAATCCAGACCACGATCCACGAAATCGACACCCTGGCGTCGCAACAAGAGCATCGATCGCCATCTCATGTGCCCTCTCCAGATCAGACAGCTTCCACCGCAGCGTCAGGGACCTGAGCGTCTCGGCCCGAGGTGGCGATGTCTATGCCACCGACGACATCGAGGGCGCAGTGCTTCGGATCATCAGCCGGGGTGAGGTGCTCGACACACCCGAAGTCCAGCATCACCCTGCGGACCGGGGAGCGCGCGACGATCGCAACCGATCTGGGCTTGCAGGCCCCGACGATCTTCCCGATCGGATGGTTCAACAACGTGGTCGTCGCTGGGCGCTACGCCTACGTGAACGAGGATCGCGACAACGTGATCTCGAATTCTTGCGGTGGTGAACCATGCATCGGCATGGGCACCGTAGGGTGCGCACCGTGGATGAATCACCAAGCGGGAGTCAGCAATGGGTGTCTTGAACGAGCTCGACTACGAGACGGGGTCGGCCAACACGATCCAGAAGGTCACACAGCGCATCGCATCCAGTCGCCCCGGGGCATGGGTGTTTCAACGCACGCTCTACCCGTTCGACAAGGTGCTCTACAACGCCACCGGCGGCCGGCTGACCGGGGCCAGTCTGATGGCCGGGCTGCCCGTGATCATGCTCACGACCACAGGCGCAAAGAGCGGACAGCAACGCACCATGCCGCTTGTCGGAATCCCGCTCGGCGATGATATGGCGGTGGTCGGGTCGAACTACGGACAGAAGTCGACCCCCGGATGGGTCTACAACCTTCGGTCCAATCCCGACGCCACAGTGGGCTTTCGGTCCAAGGAGGTGGCTGTGAGCGCCCGACCCGCGACCGACGACGAGACCGAACAGGCATTCGAAGCGGGGTCTGCGTTCTACGGCGGCTACGAGAAGTACCGGACTCGGGCCGACCACCGCGAGATCCAGATCTTCATCCTCGAGTCTGCCTGACGCGTACGTCGAACGAGTTGTGGAGTGTCACCCGATCTCCGGTGTTGATGATCACCGGGCGAGTGGCCCGAACCTGGGAACCGGTTGACCGACCAGCGGCGCCGTCTCGATGCCGATACGCAGCGCGACAGGGGCTGGATCATCGATCCAGAAGCGGTTCGTGTACTCCTCGCTAGTCAGGAACCCGGCGATCATGGCGTCGAGCGAACTCCCCGACCGGTACTGGTCGACCCAGAACGAGAAGCCGGAGCGATCCGGCTCTCGACGGAGCAGACCGCGATAGATCGTGCGAACGACGATCGAAGGGTTCGTCCGTTCCACGTATTCGGGCGACTCGGAGAAGGCCGCCTCCCAGGCATGGACCGTTGGACCTGGACGAAGCCTCGACCCAGACCGCAGGAGCACGTGGGCGCCTCGAAAGCGCCATCCAGATCGCAGCCGCTTAGCCTCGATCCACCGTTCTGGCTTCCGAGGTGGTCGGTGAGCGCTGATGCTG
>CAZYLX010000782.1:0-2238 GCA_964648595.1 uncultured Acidimicrobiaceae bacterium | reverse complement strand
AGCTCAAGGTCAGTCAGGAGATGCGCATGAGTCGTCTCTTCCCCGACACCATGATCAAGCCGAACGAGTACGGGCCCGACGGTGGCCAGGTGCAGTTGGGCATCAAGAAGAAGCGCGAGATCGCAAACGCGATCCGAACCTTCCTCCACGCGATCTGGCCCCCAGAGGACGGAAGCGACGCGCCGGCGTCGGCGAGCGCCGGATCTGGTGCCATCACGAGCGCCGGCCGCCGCCCTAGTCGCTAATCGCAACCGAACTGGTGGTGCCGAACGTCGCCAGAGCGACGTTCGGCACCACCAGTTGGACGTGCTCACGTGCTGTCGCCGACGATGACCGTCGGCTTGCGACTGCGGAGGAAGTCGAAGAGTCGGGTCCAGGCCCATGCGGTCACCGATCCGACAAACGCACCGCGTACCGCTATCGGTGCGGTGAGCCCGTCACCGGAGATTGACTGGAGGAGAGCAGCGCCGCCGATCGCTCCGACGATCAGCGTCACCGGGACGACCTGCGGACTCAGCGACCGGTCGCCGATCCAAGCGCCGAGCACCATCCCGAGCAGGATGCTCGGCAGGCCAGCGAGGGCCAGGCCGGAGAGCATCATCAGCGGAATGCCGAGGACGAGATCGGTGTCGAGGCCAACGTCCAATTCGAACACGTCGCCACCGCCTGGAGCGAGGACGATCGAGAACACGTAGGCAGGGCCCGTGATGGTGCTGGCGAGAAACCCGGCCGTCCCACCAGTGCTGACCCGACCGAAGTTCATCGCCGGATCGTACTGGGCTCGCCCGCCGGTGCTGAAGTAGCTTCCCTCCATGACTGACACTCGCGTGACACTGGACGGCGCTCCTCTCGATTGGGGCGGGATCGTGGCCGACCTCAACGAGCTCTTGCGGCTCCGTACGACGCCGATCGGCATGAAGATGTTCACGTCCAGAGAAGAGATGGAGGCCGTGCCCAAGATTCGTCGGCCAAAGAGCATCCACACGACGGATCAGATCGTTGGGATGGCGGCCCGGTTGAACTGGACGGTTGGCATCACCAACGATGATCTGGTCGGCGCACAGTGCGGTGCGGTGATCGGGCTGCATCCACAGGATGAGCAGTGGCTGTCAGGCAAACACATGACGGGTGTCTGGTTCGAGACGATCGAGGATGCATCTGAGCACCAGCACTCCATGCACACCGTCCCGTTCGGTACGTACGAGGCGATGGCCGTGTCGCCGCTTGCCACCGGCCGGCTCGACCCCCCCGACATTGCCATGATCTACGCCACTCCGGCCCAGATGATTCTGCTCATCAACGGTCTGCAATGGGCTGGCTACAAGAACATGGAGTGGAGCTGCGTCGGTGAGTCTGCCTGTGCCGACTCCTGGGGTCGGGCCCTGACGCTGCGGGAGCCGAGTGTGTCGATCCCGTGTTACGCCGAACGGCGCTACGGCGGCGTGCAGGACGACGAGTTGCTCATGGCCACCCCGCCTGAGTTCCTTCCGAAAGCCATCGCTGGTATGCGAGCACTGGCTCGAAATGGGCTCCGTTACCCGATCCCCTCCTACGGAATCCAGAGTGACGCCAAAGCAGGGCTCGGTGCCTCATACGACTGACGAAGGGCCTCCGCAGCACGTCTGGCACATCAACGAGCGCGAGTATGAGCGTCACGAGCTACGTCGCGGTCGCCGCCACGCGTTCGAGACAATCGAGGCAAACCGGACAGCCGTCGTTGTCATCGACATGGTCCCGTTCTTCGTCGAGCGGATGCACTACGGCCCTGGCGTCGTCCCAATCATCAACCGACTGGCCGACCTCACTCGTCGCTCCGGTGGCACCGTGGCATGGGTCGTTCCCGATGACACGGCGCCGACATCGGCCCGCCTCGAGTTCCTTGGTCAGAAGGTGGCGGAGTCCTATCGAACGTCCGGTGGTGTCGGCTCGCCGTCAGAGCGGGTCTGGGGTGGCATGGCCCAACAGGCCAAAGATGTCGCAGTTGAGAAGTCGGCCCCGAGCGCCTTCTTCCCGGGCGCCTCCGTGCTCGACGAGGTGTTGCGGGCCAGACAGATCGACACGGTGGTCATCGCTGGTGCCGTGGCCAACGTGTGCGTCGAGTCCACGGCTCGTGACGCAGCCACGCTCGGCTACCGGGTCGTCATGGCCGCTGATGGCATCGCTGCCGTTCGAGATGCCGACCTGAACGCCACGCTGCACACCATCTACCGCTCGTTCGGGGATGTCCGCTCGGCCGAC
>CAZYLX010000781.1:0-2241 GCA_964648595.1 uncultured Acidimicrobiaceae bacterium | reverse complement strand
TTGCCAGACCACATCGAGCCGGTGTTGCGATACTTGGCGGTCGCCGAGGACCCGCTCCCCGACCTCGTCGACGTACTCCCTTCGAGCGTCGCCACCATGAAAGAGGTGTTGCACAACGCGGCACCGGACAACCCCTACCGACACCTGCTTGCGGCGACCGTCGACATGGTCACCGACATGCGGCCCCTCACGATCGGGAAGCGGACATGACCCTCAACGAGTTCCTTTTCGGCGTCCTGCCATACGTCGTCGGTGTTCTGGCGATCGTCGGCACCATCGTGCGCTGGAAGAAGCACGAGTTCACGGTGACGTCGCTGTCGTCGCAGCTGCTCGAGAGTCGACAGCTCTACTGGGGCACGGTCTCGTTTCACTGGGGTCTCTCCCTGGTGCTGCTCGGCCACTTGGCCGCTCTCGTCGTGCCTCGCGGCTTCGAGTTGTGGAACGGAGCACCACTGCGTCTGTACCTGCTGGAGATCACCGGTCTGGCCCTCGCCCTGTGGGCCGGGTTCGGTCTTGTCATTCTCATTCACCGGCGATTGACCAATCACCGGATCCGCAAGGTCACCACGCCGATGGACCTTGTCGTCCTGGCAACGATCGCCGTGCAGATCGTGACCGGGATCTGGATTGCGATCGGCTATCGGTGGGGTTCGTACTGGGGTACTGCCATCTTCGTCCCCTACGTGCGTGGTCTCCTGACGTTCCAGCCCGACCCGGCGCTGGTCGATGCCCTACCGCTCATCCTGAAGGTGCACGTACTCTCCTTCTTCGCCTTCATCGCCCTGTTCCCATTCACCCGTCTCGTACACATCATCACGCTCCCGCTCCAGTACTTCTTCCGGCCGTGGCAGCGGGTGGTTGGTGTGCGACACAACTCACACCGCGGTTACAAGCCGGATGGGCTCATCGGTGGTGGCCCGCCGAGGGTGGTTGAGCGCCCTCAACGAAAGACCTGAACCGGTGAGACTCGAGACCACCCGGAAAAGTGACCTCGCCGCCCATGCACTGATCACGCTGGCTCCATGCGCCGAGCCGCTGAAATCAGCAGACCTCGGCGAGCGCCTCAGCGCGACGGCGGCGTTCATGGCTCATGTCATGGCTCCCCTGGTCACAAGCGGCTGGGTCAAATCCGACCCCGGTCGCAACGGGGGCTACCGACTGGTCGTCGGTCTCGATGACATCACCGTGCTTGAGCTCATCGAGACCGTCGAGGGACCAACAGAGACCGGCCGCTGCGTCGTCGGCGACCGCCCTTGCGAGGGCGAAGGAACCTGTGCACTCCACGAGGCGTGGATACGCGCCCGTCAGGTGCTGCTCGACGAGCTGGCCCAGACCTCGGTCGCCGACATCGCACACACCTTCGCCGACAGCAACGAAGTGCCAACCAGTAAAGGAACCAAGCCATGAGCGACAACGGAGGTGCGCCAGCGGCCGACAACGGCCGAGCACCACAGAATGCTGCGCCGGTGCTTTGGGACTTCAGCCAGGAGCGGATCCGCGTTCTGCACTTCACCTGGATCGCCTTCTTCATGACGTTCTTCGTCTGGTTCAACCTTGCGCCGCTGGCCACCACCATGCGAGACAGCTCGGACTGGCTCACCAAGGAACACATCAAGATCCTCCTGATCGCCAACGTCGCCCTGACGATTCCCGCTCGCATCATCGTCGGCGCCCTGATCGACCGGTTCGGCAGCCGAATCGTGTTCACGTGGTTGATGATCACGATGGCAATCCCGACGATCTGGTTCGCCTTCGCAGACACATTCAACCAAATGTTGATCTCGCGTCTGCTGCTCAGCAGCGTCGGAGCCGGCTTCGTGATCGGCATCAAGATGGTCGCCCAGTGGTTCCCGCCGAAGTACATCGGTCGGGCCGAGGGCTTCTACGCCGGCTGGGGCAACTTTGGTTCGGCCTTCGCAGCCATGACGCTGCCCTGGTTCGCCATCACGTTTCTCGGTGACTGGTTGGATCTCGGCGACGAGGCTTGGCGGTGGGCGATGGCCATCAACGGCGTCGTGCTCGCCATCTACGGCGTGATGTACTACTTCCTGGTTCGAGATGTACCAGAGGGACGCACGCTGGAAAAGACCAAGAAGGCCGAGCCGATGCTGCTCTCCTCCTACGGGGACCTCGTCCAGTACCTGGTTTGGTCGATCCCGCTCGTCGGAGCCTTGGCTGTCCTCGCGTGGCGAGTCTCGAACGTCGACGTCGACGGTGAACCAGTCCTGTCGAGCTCAGGGC
>CAZYLX010000780.1:0-2247 GCA_964648595.1 uncultured Acidimicrobiaceae bacterium | reverse complement strand
GCGATGGCCAGCCGTATGAGTCGACCCCTCTGGTTACAGGGAATGCGACGCGCCGGCGTGCCCGAAGATGTCGCGCTCGCGGCATGCGATCAGATCAGCGACCTGCACCCGGAGTGGACAGAGAGCACGTTCCCAGGGCTGCTCGGCAACGTGGTTGCCGGCCGAATCGCAAACCGGCTCGACCTTGGCGGCACCAACTGCGTCACAGACGCCGCATGCGCATCGTCATTCTCCGCCTTGTCGATGGCAGCAAACGAGCTCTATTTGGGCGACAGCGACATGGTCATCGCTGGAGGTGTCGACACCATGAACGACATCTTCATGTACATGTGTTTCTCGAAAACACCGGCCCTCTCCCGTTCCGAGGACATCCGGCCGTTTTCCGACCAAGCAGACGGAACGATGCTTGGTGAAGGCATTGGCATGGTTGCGCTCAAGCGCCTCGCAGACGCTGAGCGCGACGGCAACAGCATTTACTGCGTGGTCAACGGCGTTGGGGCCAGCTCGGATGGCCGCTCGAAGAGCGTGTACGCACCGGTCTCTGCCGGCCAAGCGCGTGCGCTGACGAACACATACGAAAAGACCGAATACGGCCCGGAGACCGTTGAGCTCGTCGAAGCCCATGGAACCGGCACAATCGCCGGTGATGCCGCCGAATTCGGGGGCCTCGAGCTTGCGTTCAACTCGTCCGAGGATGGGAAGAACCAGTGGTGTGCGCTTGGTTCTGTCAAGAGCCAGATCGGGCACACAAAAGCAGCGGCCGGCGCTGCCGGCTTGTTCAAAGTCATCATGGGTCTGCACCACAAGGTCCTGCCGCAGACGGCAAAGATCGACAGGCCGAACCCGGCGCTTGATCTTGCGAACTCGGCCTTCTACCTGAACACACGGTCTCGACCGTGGGTCCGCGGTTCCGAGCATGAACGTCGCGGATCGGTGAGCTCGTTTGGTTTCGGCGGTTCGAACTTCCACGTCGCCTTGTCGGAATACACCGGAGATGGGGCCAAGGCAGCACGCCTTCGCCCGACCCAGAGCGAACTCGTTGTTCTCTGCGGCGCGGATGCAGCAGACGTTGTTTCTCAGGCCAGGACACACCGGGCGGCAGCAACGTCTGACGGCTACCTCGGCTGGCTCTCCCAGACAAGCCAACGAGCGTATGAGGCTGACGCCGCCGCTCGTCTCGCTCTTCTTGCTTCAGATGTGGATGACCTCGTCTTGAAGCTCGACAACGCGATCGCATTGATCGAGAAGACTCCTGACGCTGCCTTCTCGACTCCGAGCCACACACACTTCGGCGTTGGTCCTGCCGCAGGCGATGTCGGGTTCGTGTTCCCGGGGCAGGGGAGCCAATACCTCTTCATGGGCGACGAAGTCGCCATGACATACAACGCTGGACTTGCGCCGTGGGACCTTGCCGCTGACCTCGAGTGGTCAGACAAACCACTCCACGACGTCGTGTTTCCTCCGCAGTCCTTCGCCGATGACGCCGAGAAACAAGAGCTGGAGCTGTTGACGGCAACCCGGTGGGCCCAGCCCGCCATCGGGGCAACGAGCCTCGGACTCCTCGGCCTGCTCACCGCGATCGGTGTGACGCCGTCCATGGTTGGCGGCCACAGCTTTGGCGAAATCATGGCACTTCAAGCCGCAGGGGCCTTGACGGCACGGGATGCACTACGAGTTTCGGTTCGTCGCGGCGAGCTCATGGCCCAGGCGGCAACGTCGCCTGGAGCAATGACGGCGGTTGCCAAACCAATTGAAGACGTTCGGGCAATCGTTGAAGCGTCTGGCCTCGACGTCGTTGTTGCAAACCACAACACCCCGACCCAGGTCGTGCTTTCCGGCCCAACCGAATCCATCGAGTTGATCGAGACCCGGCTCGGTGAAGCCGACATCACCGCCAAGCGTTTGCCGGTGGCGACGGCATTCCACTCCCCAGTTGTGAGCGGCGCCAGCGGAGCGTTCTCCGACTTCCTGCTCGAGATCGACTTCGAGCCGCCAACGATTCCCGTGCTCGCCAACGAGACAGCCGCCCCATATCCCGATGACATCGACGAAATGCGTAGGCAGCTGGGGCGACAACTCGCCAATCCGGTTCGTTTCGTCGAGATGATCGAGGCAATGCACGATGCGGGCACGCGGGTGTTCGTTGAGGTCGGACCGTCTTCGGTCCTCACCGGCTTGATCAAGAAGATCCTCAAGGGGCGAGACCACACTGTTGTCTCCCTCGACAAGAAGAAGGGCTCGAGCCTC
>CAZYLX010000779.1:0-2250 GCA_964648595.1 uncultured Acidimicrobiaceae bacterium | reverse complement strand
TCGATCAGATGCGTCGAGATCACCACCGTCGATCGTTGCCGCCGCTCGGTGAGGATTTCGCGAAGGCGACGACGCTCATCTGGATCCAGGCCGGCAGCAGGCTCATCGAGAACGAGCAGCCTCGGCGCGGTCAGGAGTGCTTGAGCCACACCGACCCGTTGCCGCATTCCTCCGGACAAATCATCCAACCTGTCGCTCGCCCGCTCAGCCAAACCCACTCGTTCCAGAGCGTCGAACACCATCGTCCGCCGCTCCCGTTCATCTCCGGCTTCCTTCATCACCGCGAGAAGATCCATCGTGTCGAAGACCCGATCGGGACCACTGAGGCCGTGATGCTGTGGGAGATAACCGAGCCGGCGACGGATCTCGATCCGATCAGCTTCGAACTGTGGGTTCATGCCGTCGAGCAACAACGAACCCTTGTCAGGAGCAAGGACTGTCGCCAGACAACGCAGAAGCGTTGACTTGCCAGCCCCATTTGGCCCGAGGACGACCGTGACGCCACCCTCGATCGAGAGGTCGACGCCATCAAGCGCCCGCCGTCCCCCGAACGACGTCCCGAGACCGAACGCAAGGACCTGCATCATGCCGAGACCCGGTCGAAGGCTTCGTGCCGTTTCGTGATCACTGCCGCGCCAACCGCAACAGCGAAGATCGAGGCAACCTGGACTCCGGCACCGAAGACGGCAAGCGAATCAGCCGTCGCTGCCTGGATGGCGAAGACCAACAGCGCCCAGCCCACGGACACACCAGCGACGGAGCGGCGCGGAGTCGTGAAGGTCATCGCCCCAACGGCGATCGACGTGAGAGCCAGCGACGGCAGCAGCCAGACAAGCGCCAGCGAGTTCGCGGCAGGCGACAACAACACCGAGCCAGCAAGAACCGTGACGGCAACGACGACGATGGTTGCCGAACGAATCACAAGCAGTCGAAGGCCACGGATCGGGGTCGCCAGGCCGATCTCGTGCACCGGGTCGACCGACGGGCCATAGGCAAGAGCAACGCCCAGGACGGGAATGAGTGGTGCGAGAATCAACATCGCAGAGATGTTGTTCGGGTCCTCACCGGCCGCCCCGAGCCCGATCAGTACGACAACAGCAAGTGCTGCGGCCCACGATCGGCGTAGCGCCGGGGTCGCGGCAACGAGTCTGGCCGTCGCCGACGAAAAGCCGACTCGACGCAGCACGCGCTCTGTTCGACTCGGCACGGGAGCGTCCAGTTCGAAGGTGATCGCTCGCCAGTTGGCGTCAATTCGGGCTTGATCGATCACGACAACAGCTCCTTCATGTTGCTCTTCGCTCGTTGCAGTCTGGTCTTGACGGTGCCTTGCGGGATCCCGAGCACGGCAGCCGCTTCCTTGGTGGTGAGACCGTCGATCGCCGTGAGAATGAGCACGGCGCGGAGGTCGGGGTGGAGCGCCCTCATCGCAGGATCGAGCGCCCCATGTTGGCCGTTGTCGAGCAGCCAATCCTCGAACGTCGACACTCGTTCGGCGATGAGCGCGACGTCGTCGCTTGGCGTCGGCGTCCGCTTGCGGAGCTGGTCGATCAGGCGGCGGACCGCAATACCCCAGATCCAGGCACCGACGTCACCATCGCCTCGATACTTCTTCGCTGTTTTCCAGACGGCGACAAACGTGTCCTGGATAGCGATGTCGACGATGTCGGGATCACCGCAACGGCTCTGGAGGCGGCGGGTCAGCCAGACGGCATTCCGCCGATACAGCTGTTCGAGCGCGCTGCGATCGCCTCGGGAGACCCGGGCCAGCAGCGCAGCGTCCTCACCTCGCTCGACAACCATCCCCCTCCTGTCGGTCCCAGCACCGAAATTGGTTCATGTCGGCTCAGATTTCTTGGACCGCCGCACCGAGGCGGGACCAGCTGCGGCTTCACCAGATTCCGCGACCACTTGCCATGAGGAGTGGGGTGATCACGACGACGACAAGTGTCAGCGGGATGCCAAGTCTCAGGTAGTCGGTGAAGTAATACCGACCGGGGCCATAGACCATCGTGTTCGTCTGATAGCCGATCGGCGTCAGGAACGATGCGGACGCGGCCAGCATCACCCCGAGGGCGAAGAGCCTTGGATCGGCACCGGCCTCGGTGGCGGCCCGGAGAGCGATGGGAATCATCAGCGACACAGCGCCGGCGTTCGTGATCATCTCGGTCAGCACGAGGGTGACAACAACGAGGCCGAGCGCCAGGCCCCAGGTCCCCGCCCATGAAGTGGCATCGAGCAATTCGGTCGCAA
>CAZYLX010000778.1:0-2258 GCA_964648595.1 uncultured Acidimicrobiaceae bacterium | reverse complement strand
GTGAACCCTTCGGGTCCCTCAAGTTGCTCGCTGGGCTCACAACTCGGGTTTGGAGCGCGAGGGTGGTCGACCGAGGGTTGTTCAGGTGAACGTGACGCCGCCGTTGTTGATGACGATGCGGCCGTCGCTCCCCGAGGTCTGGAAGATCGCCGAACCGTCTCCGGTCTTCCAAATCGAAACGGTCAGGGCCTCACCGGGCAGCACCGGCGAACTGAACCGCCCCTGCATGCCCGTGAAGCGCGCCGGATCGTTGTCGCACAAGGCGCTCAGAAGAGCCCGGCCGGTGAATCCATAGGTGCAGAGACCGTGCAGGATCGGCTTGGGGAAGCCGCCGACATCGCTGAATTGCTTGTCGGAGTGCAGCGGGTTGCGGTCGCCGGAGAGTCGGTAGAGCAGCGCCTGGTCGTCGCGGGTCTGGTATGTGACGGTCATGTCAGGTGCCGAGTCTGGTGCTTGGTTCGCCTTCGCTGATGGGCCGCGGTCGCCGCCGAACCCACCTTCGCCCGTGATGAATACCGACGAGGTCATGTCGAACAGCGGTTCACCATCGGCATCGAGGGTGGCCTTCGATGCCGTGGCGATCACGGCACCCTTGCCTTTGTCGTAGATCCCGGTGACCTCGTCGACCATTGTGATCCCGCCCTCGACCGGAATCGGCCGATGGAGGACGATGCCCTGCTCGCCATGCACCAGCATGCGGGGATCGAACGAGCCGACCGAGCCCATCGCGCTGGCGCCGCCCCTGGCGTTGAAGCCCGACAGCACACAGAACGTCGGCAACACCTGTTGCTCGACGCCAGCCGTGTTCTCGGTCGTGAACGACAGCTCCGCGCCGACAGGATCGGCCACGCCGGCACCGACACCGAGTGCGTACAGCAGCGCATCCTTCGAATCCCAGGCCCAGCGGCGTGGCTCGCCCTTGGCTCCGACGGCGTCTGCGTTGATTGGCATGATGTGCTCGCTTTCGATGCTGGTGTGCTGATGCGTACTGGCTGAAGTTTGGTGCTGGCTTCGGTCTCTCAGGGGCGGCCGGGGCCGCTCGCCGGTTGGCCCTGCATGTCAGAGTTGGGCTGGGCCTCGGCCATGAGCTGCTCGACCAGCGGACCCAGCCGGGTTGGATCATCAACCGGTTCAACAGCGGGGCCGCGGTGCCACATGTTTGCGATGGCCAAGGTGCGGCCACTGGCCTCGAACACACGGCCCGTCACGCCGGCTGATTCTTCACTGGCCAACCACGTACAGATCGGGGCGATCCACCGCGGATCCATACGGTCCTTGGCCTCGCCTTCGAGCTGGCCCATGCCGAGATCCTCGGTCATGCGGGTGAGGGCTCCGGGGGCGATGGCGTTCACGGTCACGCCGTAGCGGTGCAATTCGAGGGCGCTGATGATCGAGAACGATGCGATGCCGGCCTTCGCTGCGCCGTAGTTGGTCTGGCCAACGTTGCCGTAGATACCGGACACCGATGTGGTGTTGATCAGGCGGCCATTCACCTCTTCGCCGGCCTTCGATCGTTCACGCCAGTGTTGCGCTGCGTGCCGAGCGGGAGCGAACGTGCCCTTGAGGTGGACGTTGATCACCGCGTCCCACTCGGCTTCGCTCATGTTGGCCAGCATGCGATCCCGGAGGATCCCGGCGTTGTTGACGACAACGTCGAGCTGGCCGTAGGTGTCGACGGCCTGTGCCACCATGCGCTCGGCGCCGTCCCAATCTGCGACGTTCTCGGTGTTGGCCACCGCTTCGCCTCCAGCGGCCACGATCTCGTCCGCCACTTGCTGCGCCGGCGAAGCGTCGTCGCCTGTTCCGTCTCGCGAGCCCCCAAGGTCGTTGACAACGACCTTCGCTCCATGCTCGGCCAGCATCAAGGCATGTTCACGCCCGATCCCCCGGCCGGCCCCGGTCACGATGGCCACTCGGCCCTCACACAGTCGTTGCATCGGCCATGTCCTCCACTCGTCGATGAATGAATGGATCTTGCCACACCGCCCCGAAGGAAGAGAAAGGCGTCAGCCGGTCGCTGATGGGCGCTGCGAACGTGCCACCGCATTGCCAAGGGGCCGTGGCAGACTTGACGAGTGTCTGACCAGCGGCGGAAGGCCCTCCTC
This sequence comes from uncultured Acidimicrobiaceae bacterium, assembly GCA_964648595.1. GTDB lineage: Bacteria > Actinomycetota > Acidimicrobiia > Acidimicrobiales > SZUA-35 > SZUA-35. Next base: position 153 of record CAZYLX010000778.1, on the reverse strand, counting down.
GCCGGCGGGGTCGTAGCGACTCTTTTCATCCTCCTGTACGTGGCCTGGGGTGTCAGTGCGCTCGCCGGTGGCACGCAGGTGGCCAGGGGCGTTTCGGTCGAGGGTGTTGCACTGGGCGGTCTCGACGAGGCCGACGTGCGGGCAGTGGCCTCC
>CAZYLX010000777.1:0-2258 GCA_964648595.1 uncultured Acidimicrobiaceae bacterium | reverse complement strand
GTGATGGCCACGACGGCTTGGTCGTCGAGCGGAGGGGTGCCGTCGGTGGTCGCCGCCGGGGTGCCACCGAGGCCCCGGAGCGCGAAGAACGTGACGACCACGAACATGGCGGCGCCGACCAGCAACAGATGCTGCGAGTCGATCCGCTTCATCGCAACCGCAGCCGAAGAGTGGGCAGTGTCGTCGGACACCGTCTTGTCGTCGTGATCGGTGAGGGCGTCGCCGACCGTGCCGAGGTGAGGAGCTGTGGTGGGATCCGGGTTGGAGACGGCGACGTGTGGGCCTGCGCTGCTCTGTGGAGGCGGAATGGCGACGTACCCGTTCTGGACGGGGGAAGGTGCCGGCCCAGCCGATGGCGATGAACCCGGGGTGGGAGGTGGAGGGGTGGGCTGACGCTCGCTTCGCGGCCGGTTCAGCTCCTCCCAGAGGTTGGGTCGCTGCTCGCCCCCATTTGGTTCCCGCGTTGCAGCCATGCAGGAATGGACGGCACAGACCGTGCACGAGTTGAGATCTTTCTGCGACCTGCCCGTGGGCGAGATGACTGTGGGTATGAAAAGCGCCACTTTTGGTTGCCGTTCCGCGATGTCCCCGTAACGTAACTGACACGAAAGCTCACTCGGGGGCCCAAAACCCGAGCTCGATGTGACCCTGGGTAGTTCCTGGCCACAGAACGAGACCTCCAGTCGAACGGTTTCAGACGACCCGCACCTTGTCCCGTTGCTCGACCGAGTAAGCCTCGCTCTGCCTTCGCCATACCCAGTGTTGTCCCGCCTCGTCGAGAACGTTGAACCAATGGAGGCGCTTCGATGCTCACCAAACTCAAAATGCTGTTTCTCGCCGTACTCATGGTCCCGGCGATGATCGTGTCCGCTGCGACCACCTCAGGGGCTGAACCAGCACACGAAGACCAGATCACGCGGCTGTACCTGACGGTGCTTGGTCGCTATCCCGATGCCGGTGGTCACCAGTACTGGACCGACCGTCTGCTCGACGGCGAGCCACTCACGCTCCTGGTTCGCTCCATGATCGGAACTCCCGAGGTCGCCGAGCGCAGCTCAGGGGATCTCGTCGTCGACGCCTACCGCAACGCTCTCCTTCGCGAACCCGATGCGGGCGGCTACGAGTTCTGGTCGCAGAAACCAGCCTGGAACGCGATCGTCGGAATCTCCGAGTCGCCAGAACACCAAGAGCGGACGGGAACACTTCCTCCACCCGCTCCCGTTGTTGTTCCCGCTCCCTCATCACAGGTGCAGGGATCGCCCGCGGGCTGGGTCGACGCCGGTCATGGTGTCGTCGTCCCGCCGATCTTGCTGAGGCTCCGATACTGCGAATCGAACGACAACTACCAGGCAGCCAACCCCCGTTCCTCAGCCAGAGGGGCGTACCAATTCCTCAGCGGCAGCTGGGCGGCCTACGGCCACGCGGCGCGCTACGGCGTACCGCAGGCTCACTTGGCCACCCCGGCCCAGCAGGACGAAGCGGCGCTCATCACATGGCAGGCAGCTGGTACCCGACCGTGGAACGCCAGCCGTCGCTGCTGGGGCTGACCGAACGAGACCCGATTCGTCTGGCCATCCGGGGCGAAACTTCGGCACTCAGGTGTCGAGGAAGGCGGCCAACGCCACCCGAGTGCCGGCACTGAGACCCGCCATCCAGCCGGCGATTCCAACGTCTGAGAGCGACGTCGCACTGACAATGGCAAGCAACAGGAAGAACGCAATGATGATCGCCAGGCCCCACATCATCACGTTGAGGTCCTTGTCAGTTGCGGTGCTGGTCATTCGAACTCCTGCGTTGCGGGGCCGGCTGGCGGGCCGATGATCTGGATCATCAACTACGGCACATTCGGCCCAGACCTGTAGTCCTTCCGCCCCATTTCCTGTGCCGACCGGCCCACGTGGTCTGGGTAGAAATGCCCTGCAGTCGATCGGTACCGAAGATGCGGCTCGATCGACTGGTGCCGCGCCGCCCGTTGATGCAGGCTTCAGTGATGCGAACCGGCATCGAGACCCTGACCAACGAAACCGTCGAACTCTTGCATGGCGATCTGACCACGCTTGGCGTGCAAGCCATAAAACGTCAAGGTCTCGGTACTGGCTGCGTGAAGCCAATGCAGTTTTCCTTGTTGGCGAATGCCTGTTTCGTCGAAGTGGACAACAGGGCTGGCAATGAGGGCTTGCCGAATTTGATTTTCCGTTGGCTCCAAGTTGTCAAAGCACTGCTGGATCCAGTTTTTCAATGTCCCTTGGCTGATCTGC
>CAZYLX010000776.1:0-2268 GCA_964648595.1 uncultured Acidimicrobiaceae bacterium | reverse complement strand
TCCACGGTTCGCGCTCGGTTTCGTCTGGATCTTCACCACGCTGGTGGATCGCGCCTACGACGACGCGATCGTTCCTGTCCTGGGTTTCGTGTTCCTACCGTGGACCACCCTGATCTACGCCCTCGCGTATGACGGCCAGAACGTCTCGTCGCTCGGCTGGTTCTTTGTCGCCCTCGGCGTCTTCGCCGACGTGTCTTCGATCGCCGCCGCTCGCCGTGGCCGGCAGATGCAGTACGCGTAGCCGTCCCGGCTTGCACACGGTCTGGTCAGGACCAACGGCCCTGTCGCCCGCACCGAATTCTCGGTTTACTCTAGGAACGTCCATACGAGTACTGCCCAAGCGAGCACGATTGGAGCAGCGATGACTGCGGCAACACAAACTCGAGCATCAGACCGTGCTCATGAAGCACCGGCAGGAACGGTTGTCGCCTGCAGCATGGCCGAAGATGCCGAGACGTACAACAGCTCGGTGGCCGGGGTCGAAATCCAGGCCGTCCGTGCTGGTCCGGGCACTTGCCCGACGCAGGTGCTGGCCGTCGTCGGTGAGCAATTCACCTTCACGAACAGCAAAGTCGGCTTCCCGATGCTCTCGCAGACGACCGTCCCCGACGACATGGTCACGTTGGCGTACATGCGGGCGGCCCCACCAGGGAGCCTGTGGTGCGAATTCGACGTCGAGCCTGGTTCCATCCTGGCCTACGGGCCGGGGGCTGAACACACCGCACGGAACCTTCCGGGCATCGATTTCATGTTTGCCATCCTCAGAGGTTCCCACCTCGACAAATACGCCGAGTCGCTCGGGATTCGGGTCGAGATACCACTGCAGGGCCAGGTTCATCAGCTGGCCTGGACGGCGAAGACCGACGCCGTCGGGCCGGCGTTCGCTGCGTTCGCCGACGTTGCTGCCGCAAACGAAGGGTACCCGCCACCTGCGACCGCTGACGATGTCCTGCGAGCCGTGACGCACGCCCTCAGCGAGGACGACCGCGTGCGGCGGATCGGATCAGCGAGACGGATCAACAGCCGGCACGTTGTGCACGACTGCCTCGACTATGCGAACGCTCTCGATCGGATCCCGTCGATCAGCGAGCTCTGCCTGGCAGCACACGTCTCCGAGCGGCGACTGCGCCAGGCGTTCACGGACGAGTTCGATCTCCCTCCTTCCCAGTACTTCCGAGCGTGGGCGCTCAACGAAGCCCATGATCGCCTGGCCCATAGTCCAGGCGATCAGACAACGGTGACCAACGTCGCTTGCGGACTCGGGTTCGACCATCTCGGGCGCTTCGCCAGTCGTTACAAGCAGATCTTCGGCGAGAGCCCCTCGGTGACCCTCCACACCTAACGGAGGTTTGGGCGAGGGTGCGGCCGTTCCTGCCGAATCTGGCTATCCGCTACCGCTCACGAGCTTCAGAATAGAATGACCACCGGGGCGTCGTATGTTGACCCCACTAGTTGAGGAGACAGTTGTGAAGCGTTTGATGATGATTGTGATGGCGGCTCTGTTTGCGGTAGTGCCTGCGGTTGCTGCAGGTGCGCAGGACCGAGAGATCGACCTCGTCAGTGATGAGGCTGGCGCTCTTGCTGGCGCCGATGCCGCTGAGTGGGGGACTTCGCTCGGCGAATTCGAGACAACTCTTGCCACCGCCAAGGCAGCAGCGCCCGACTTGGACTACACAGCCCTTGATGCTGCTGTTGCCGCCCTCTCGACAGCAATCGATGGCGGCGACACCGCTGCGATCGAGGCTGCGGCAGCGGTCGTGGCCACCGAAGCCGATGCGGTAGTCGCCCAGGCCGACGCGGCAGACGCTGCGGCGGGTGACGGCACCGCTGCACCTACCGGTGTTGCCACCGGTAGCCCGGTGACATCAGCAGGTCCGAACGTTGGCCTGCTGGCCCTCTCAGCCGTGCTGGTCCTGCTGGCAGGTAGCGCCCTCGCAATGAGGCGTCCGAGGTCGGCTTGAGTAACGACGCCCGATTCCGTAGCGGTTCAGCTCGGAATCGGGCGTTAGCCATTTTTGCACTCGTCAGCGGAGGCCTCGGGGCGGTCATCTTGATGGTGGCGTTGAGTAGTCAGGATCCCGCTCGAGGTGTCGTCCTCGAAGTCGAAACAGCGACGCTGTCCACCCTGCCTGCGCCGCCCTCGACAGCTCCGAGCGATCCGGAGAATGTGATCGTCCCCGAGACCGCGCCGGCCCCCCCGAGCCCGCTTCCACCGGAGAAGATTCCTCCGACGGGGATCACGATCAAGGATCTCTCCGTCTCCCAAGG
>CAZYLX010000775.1:0-2271 GCA_964648595.1 uncultured Acidimicrobiaceae bacterium | reverse complement strand
CCAGCTGGTGAATCACTGCGTAAGGGTTCCGACATCATCATCTTCACCCGACGCTGATTGCGGCGGCCTGCTGAGCACGGATTCGTCCGCCTCTCCGCCGCGATCTAACGTCATCCCCCGTGGCTCGCCGACCCCCGCTTCCGCCGTCGGACGAGCACGACTCGAATCGACCCAGACTGTCGCTGCTGGCCAGGTTTGGCTCGGGCAACTTCCCGGTGCCGATTCTTCCAGTGGGGCTGGTCAAGCGGCGGCGGCGGTTGGCCGAGCGGGCCCAGGCGAGGGACGGATTCTCTTCGATCGCCCTTGCGGTTGTGCTGACCGCAATGTTCATGGTCAACCTCAGCGTCACCGCCATCGCCGTTGCGGTGCCGAAGATCGCCGGCGAGTTCGATGTAGCGCAGTCGACCATCGTCTGGGCCGTCACGGGTCCGATCCTCGTCAGTGCGGTCCTCGGTCCGACGTTCGGCAAGCTGGGTGATCAGCGTGGCCATCGGCTCGTCTTCCTGTTCGGCCTGCTGGTCAATGCCTTCTTCACCATTCTGATTGCTGCCTCGTGGTCGGCTGGATCCTTTGTGGTGTTCCGCCTGCTCGCCGCCGTGGGCGGTGCTGCCATCGGGCCATCGGCCCTGGCCTTCATCAACCGGCTCTTTGCTCCGGAGGATCGTGCGATCGCCCTCGGGTGGTGGTCGTTCGTTGGTGCTGGTTCCCCCGTCATCGGTGTTGTCGCAGGCGGGCTGATCATCGACAAGATCGATTGGCGGTGGGTCTTCATCGGCCAGGCGCCGCTCGTGTTTTCGGCTGCAGTCCTCGCCGGATTCATCCTCCCGGAGACGACCCGTCAGAAGGCCGCGGCTTTCGACCTGCCTGGTGCCGCGACGCTCGGAGCCGGTGTCGGTGGTCTGCTCGTTGCTGTCACCTTGGCGGCCGATGGGCCCTTCGAGCCTGTCGTGCTGGGGTTCGCCGTTCTCGGGGTCGTCGCGCTCGCTATCTTCGCCCGCATCGAGCGGACGAGTGCTCACCCGTTGATTCCCCCGCACTACTGGACCATGCCGGGGTTCGTCGTGCCGACACTCACGCTGGCCCTCCTCTTCGCCGCGTACATGGGCAGTTTTGTCCTAGCCCCACTGATGCTGCAAAGCGTCGCCTTCGGAGCGACCGCAGCGGCAACGAGCCGGGTGATCATTGCCAGGCCGCTCATGTTCTCCCTGATGGGGCCGGTCACTGGCCGTCTGGTCGAGCGCCTCGGCGAACGCTTCCTCACGGTCTGCGGCGGCATCTCGATCGTGATGTCGATGCTGCTCTTGAGCCTTGCCGGGCCTGGCACGTCGCTGGGAATGGTGGCGTTTTCGCTCGGCCTTGCCGGATTGGGCATGGGGGCTGCCGCCCCGATCTTGACAGCGACGGTCGCCAACAGTGTTCGCGATGAAGATCTCGGAGTCGCGGGAGCGGCCCAGCAGATGTTGCAGCAAGTCGGGTTGGTGGTTGGAGTGCAGATCCTCCAAGCCGTGCAGGCCAACATCGAAGGCGATGCCTTGGAGGGGGTTGATCTCGATGAGAAGCCGGTCGTGATCAGCTCGGGGGCGTTCGATCAGGTCGTCAGCAGCTATCAAGTGGCGTTCCTGGTTGCCGCCGGCATCGCTGTTCTCGGTGTGCTGGTGTCGCTCGCCCTCCCGAAGCGAACTCAGCCGTCGGCGGTGATGGCGGAGAGCCGCTGATACATCTCGATCGCCGCGCCGTTCGGTGGCTCGGCCTGCAATGCCATGAGGCGTGAGACGTCACCCTCTACGAGAATCTTTCCTGCGAAGAACGCCTGCATGACGGCCTGAGGGTCGCGGGTGACAAACGCAGCCTTCGCCGTTGCGTAGTCGACCGTGACGGTGAGCTCTGGCTGCTCGAGGTGGCCGTGTTCGATGATGATCTCGCCACCTGAACTGTCGATGTGGCCGTCGAGCTGGCCACCATCGCGATGGTCGATGTCGGTGATGACAACGTTCATCTTGACCGCGATCGGTGGTGCGGGGATCTGATCCTCGAACTCGGTGCGCAACGCCTGAGCGTTCTCGATCCACGCGTCGGAGAGAAAAGGTTGGGGAGTGGTCACACGTGCTCCGGGTCGGTCGTCAGTAGCTCCCAACCGTAGCGTCGGACTAACGTCCGGACATGTCCACGATCAGCACCGGCGAGCGCAAGACAGGCCGCCAACAGCGTCTCGACTCTCGCGAGCGCAACCCGGTGTGGAAGAACCCGCCGATGATGATCGACATGATGGAG
>CAZYLX010000774.1:0-2271 GCA_964648595.1 uncultured Acidimicrobiaceae bacterium | reverse complement strand
CGAGTTCGCGTTCTACGCCGCGTTCCTCATCGAAGGCGACCCTGCGTCAGCCCCGACCGCACTGTCGCTCGGCGACTCCAACGATGACGAAATCGTCTATTTCACCGCAGACGTGATCTCGACTCCCCCGGCACCCGAAGTCCAGGCCGGCGCCGGAGCCGGCGACGTCGAGGCCCTGATCGATGCTCAGTTCAGCTACCGAGGTCAGTTCGATGACGTCACGTGGGATGCCCAGCTGTTCGGCGTTGTCGAGGGAGAGAAGGAGAGCTACGTCGATGAGGCCGGATCCTGCTTGATCCTTGTTGGTCGGCTGACGCCAACTGAAATCGACGGTGGTCAACTCTCCGAAGGTTTCGAGGCCCCCGACTTCACGATGCTCGCGGCTGGCACCCAGATCGAGGATGAGAGCGACTGTGAGATCGAGGCCGTCGAGGCCTCGGGCTATGGAAGGCTGTACGACGCCGAAGTGACGCTGGGGACCGTCTATCCGTTCTACTCCAACTTCTTCATTCCGGAAGGGGCAACCGCCGAATCGTTGATCGCCGGCGATCCGACCGAAGACGGCGGCGCTCGCTTCTTCTCGATCGATCTCATCGACGCAGTTCCTCCGGCAGACACCTCGGGCTCGCTCGGCACGCTCCCTGATGGCATCTCACCCGTGACCGGTGCCGGCTTCTCCTACACCGACTTCTTCAGTGAAACATCGTGGGAAGCGCTCATCGACGGCGTGGTTGCCATCGACGTCGACAGCTTCTACGACGACCAGGTCGGCCGCTGCTTCGCCGTTGTTGGTGTCATCACGCCAACCGAAATTCCTGAAGGACCAGTCACCGACGGCTTCGACACCCCCGATGTCGGGTTGATCGCGTCCGGTCGATCGGTCGGATGGAACAGCTTCTACTGCGACGACGATGCACTCAAGGCCAACGGCTACCAAGAGCTGACAGATGCGGAGATCCCAGTGGGAACCGCCTACCCGTACTTCGTGGCATTCTTCGTTCCGGGCGACGAGTCTGTTGGCCTCGATTCGGTGTTCATCGGCGACTCATCGGAGCCAGAAGCGCTCTACTACGACGCCGCCATACTCGCCGCAATTCCGGCCAGGAACTGACGAACCGCTAGCGCTCGAGACCAATCCAGTCGAGGAAGGTCGCCCGATCCCAGGCATTGATCACCTGGTGTCGAGGTGCCCAACCTCGTTGAGCAGTGAGCACGCCGTACTCCATCCGCCCGAGCTCTGACGTGTGGTGGCTGTCGGTGTTGATCACCAACTTCACTTCCTTTGCGACGGCCTGCCTCACGACATCGGAGGCTGCATCGAGTCGCTGGAGCGCCCCGTTGATCTCGAGTGCGACATCGTGCTCGACAAGCGCGTCGAGCACCGCGTCGACGTCGATCTCGATCCCGGGACGGCGGCCGATGTAGCGGCCGGTGAGGTGACCGATCGAGTGCACGGTCGGGTCGCTGATTGCGGCGATCATGCGTTCGGTCTGCTTGGGAATGGGCTGATCAAAATGCGAGTGCACAGAGGCAACCGTGTAGTCGAACAAGGCCCGGAAGTCATCGTCGTAGTCGAGCCCGCCGTCAGCGCCGATGTTGAGCTCGCAACCCCACAGAATCACCAGATCGGGGTACGACCCCTGGAGCTCGCGGATCACCTCGCGATGCTCCAGCATCTCCTCCGCCGACGAGCCGTTGATCGCGAGGTCCTGACCGTGATCGGTGATGGCGAGATACTCGTAGCCCGCTCGTGCCGCGACCTCGACCATCTCGGCGACCGTCGAGCGGCCATCGCCGGAACGATCGGTGTGATAGTGCAGATCACCCCGAATGTGTGACCGCTCGATCAACTCTGGCAGCGTCGCCTCGTTGGTGGTCGCCGCTGCTTCGACCTCACCAGTTGCCTCGCGCATCGGCGGCGGGACCTCCACCATGTCGAGGCGTTCGTAGATGGAGGCTTCTGTGGCCTGGGCCACGCAGCGGCCGGTCGCGCCCGTCTCCTGATCAAGCTCGAACAACCCGTATTCGTTGAGGATCATGTTGCGATCGATGGCCCGCTGCCGCAGCTCGATGTTGTGCGCCTTTGACCCGGTGAAGTACAGCGTGGCGGCCCCGAACTCCTCGGGTTCCACCACTCGAACGTCGACCTGCAGCCCAGCATTGGTGAGGAAGGACGTCTTGGTGTCTCCGCTCACGACGATCTCGGCGAGGTCGGAGTGCTGTCGGACCCCCTCCATCACGGCCTTGGGCGTACGAGAGGCAACGGTGATG
>CAZYLX010000773.1:0-2274 GCA_964648595.1 uncultured Acidimicrobiaceae bacterium | reverse complement strand
GCCACCAACTCTGCAACGTCACTGGACGCTTCGTCACGATCGACTTCATACCCGGCTACGACCGCGTCAACCAGCTGATCCTGCGAGCAATCGCTTTCGAGACAATCCCAAATCAGCCGTCCGACGTCGTTCAGGGCGAAGAACTGACCGGAGGGCACGTCGAGAATCACGAGTTCGTCGTCGACTTGCCGCGCCATTGCCGATTCGCTTCGCTTCATCGTTAGCTCCAGTTCACAGTGTTGGAAGACTAGCTGTGACCCCGTCCTCCGGGCCAAAGCGAATCGAGCACCCGAGCGTTGCGGGCAGTAGACTTGTGCCCAACTACACCAGGAGTCTGACACGACAGGTGTCCTGCTCCGTCACGTCGGCAAGAGCCATTGGGGAGGATCGTGCAGCAGCAGCCCTGGTTTCGCACGTTGAGTCGCTGGCGGTTCCCCATCTCAGCGGTCCTTGACGTTCTCTTCTGGTACGGCGCGTTCTTCGCAGCGGTCCTCGCCCGGCTCGACTTCGATCTCGACCGGGTCAACATCGCGACGACCCTGCAGGTTGCGACCCTCGCTGCAGCGGTTCAGCTTGCCACAGGGCTGATCACCGGCCTCTACCGGGGCCGTCGAACGTTGGCGTCGTTCTGGGAGGTGCGCCTGGTCGTATTCTCGACGTTGGTCGCAACGCTCACAACGTTCGTCGTCGTCGTCGTCGTCGGTACGCCCCGCCTCGTCCCGCTCAGCACCGTGTTCGCCGCCGGGGCCTACCAGCTCCTCGGCGCCCTCGGCATCCGCTATTTCGCCCGGCTCGTCGTCGAGATCCGGAGCCGTTCCGGCCACACACGCGACCACCGGACGTTGATCTTCGGCGCCGGGGAAGCAGCGGACCAGATCAGCAACGCTCTCCTGAAGGACGAGCGGACCGATCTCGATCCTGTGGCCTTCCTGGACGACGATCCGACGAAGCGGCGTCTGAACGTTCACGGGATCCACGTCGTGGGCACGCGTGACGACATCGCCGCATCAGCGAGCCGGTTGAACGCGGACACCCTGCTGCTCGCAATGCCGAGCGCAGCGCAGGCCGACATCTCCACCATTGCCGATCTCGGACAAGCCGCCGGACTCACCGTGAAGATTCTGCCGTCGGTTCGGACGCTCACCGGCGAGGGCGTGCGAGTCACCGACATTCGCGATCTCGAACTCTCCGACTTTCTCGACCGCGACGAGGTCGTCATCGACGACACTGAAGTCGAGTCGCTGCTTCGCGGCAAACGAGTGCTCGTCACGGGCGCTGGCGGTTCCATCGGCGCTGTCTTGTGTCGCACGATTCTGGGCTACCTGCCGGCTCGGCTGATCATGTTGGATCACGACGAGAACGCCCTCCACCGACTCCAACTGAGCGTCGAGGGCCAAGCCCTGCTCGAATCCCCCGATCTGGTGCTGTGCGATATCCGTGACCAGGATGCACTTCACGAGGTTTTCAAAGCCACCCGCCCGGACATCGTGTTTCACGCTGCAGCCCACAAGCACGTCACGTTTCTCGAACGCTTCCCCGCCGAAGGCGTGAAGACCAACGTCGAGGGCACGACGAACGTGCTCACAGCCGCTTCGGACACGGCCGTCGAGCGCTTCATCAACATCAGCACCGACAAGGCCGCCGATCCGATCAACGTGCTCGGGACGACGAAGCGGACGGCCGAGCGTATCACCTCCCACTTCGACACCGTCTCGTCGGGGCGGTACCTCTCGGTTCGTTTCGGCAACGTCCTCGGCTCGAACGGATCGGTGATTCCTACCTTCGTCGAACAGATCACGAACGGCCATCCGATCACCGTCACCGATCCGGACGTCACCCGGTTCTTCATGACCACTGAAGAGGCCGTGCTCCTCGTGCTTCAGGCGGCAACGCTCGCACGGGGCGGCGATGTCCTCGTGCTCGACATGGGCGAGCCGGTCTCGATCGACGTGCTCGCCCGACGGCTCTCGAGACAGATCGCCCCGGGACAGGATGTTGACATCATCTACACGGGCCTCCGGCCCGGCGAGAAGCTTCACGAGGTCCTGGTGACCGAACGAGACGACCCGCTCGAACGGCCGCACCCACGCTTGAGCCGGTACGCGGTGCCTCCGCTCAATCCCGACGCAGGACCGCCCCTGATCGACGCGACCGTCGCTGAGCGCCGTCTCCGGGATGCGAGCCTGCCTGCCGAGTCGGCCTAGGACCGCCCCAGCGAACGGACGAGAGCGGCAATCCGATCGATCTGGTCGTCGGTCAGGCCGGTACCACTCG
>CAZYLX010000772.1:0-2275 GCA_964648595.1 uncultured Acidimicrobiaceae bacterium | reverse complement strand
CGACGGGCCCCTTGATCCCCCGCAGGGCGAACCGCTCGCGAACCGACCGTAGGTTCGCCAGGGCCATGGAGAACTCTTCTCCGAGCTGTGCGAATCGCTTTCCCAGCGTTGTTGGCTGGGCGGCAACATTGTGGGTTCTCGCGACCATGACCGTGTCTGCGTATTGAACCGCTCGTTCGGCGAGTTGCTGCAGCAACGAAACAGAATGGCGCTCGATCAACTCGATCGCTTGCCAGCTGAGAAGTTGCTCCACGTTCTCGGTGACGTCTCGCGAGGTCAGGCCCTTGTGGAGGTGCTCATGTCCGGCCAGGGCGCAGAACTCGTCGAGCCTCGATTTCACGTCGTGGCGGGTCACCGCTTCGCGTTGGCGAATCGAGTCGAGGTCAACCTGATCGATGACCCTCCGATAGTCGTCGAGGACCGCTGGGTCGACGTCGAGTCCGAGCTGAATCTGCGCGTCCAACACTGCGACCCAGAAGGTGCGCTCGGTCGTGATCCGGTGCACGGGATCGAACAGTGCGGCCATCGCCGAGCTTGCGTAGCGATCAGCCAAGACGTTTGGGATGGTCATGAAGACTCCTGAGTTGATGAGACGGAGTGCCCAAAGGCTCAAGAGGACCACGCGGTTGGTCGATTGAGCCAAGAGACAAGATGGACGGAACCCCTTGAACGGTCGCTGCGAAAAAGATGCGCTCGACAGAGCTGAGGATATCTGCGAGCTGTGTGGCAACCAGTTCTGCGCGTCCTGCCTGCTCTACCCGAGGGGTCAGAAGAACCCTCCCACGTGTAAAGGCTGCGCATTGGCCAACAGCGGCCTGCGGGGAACAGGGTCGGCCGGTCGTCCCATCTCCCGCCGCGAGTACAAGAAACGCAAGAAGGATCTGCTGGAGCACCTCGAAGGAGCCGAGGACGAAGAACCAGCGCTCACCTACTTCGATCTGAACGATCCGACCGAGTTCGACCAATCTACAGAGTTGGACCGCCGCGTTGAGGCGATCGAAGAGCCAGAAGCGATCGACATCTTGGCCCCAGAGGATGTGCCACCACCGGTTGCACCCCCACCGGTTGCACCGCCACCTCCGACCGGCGCCGCTGATCGGGCGGTTCCACCGCCGCCTCCTGGACCCGAGGCTGCCGAAGAGAAGGCTCTCAACGGACTGAGTCCCGTCGACACTTCCGTCAATCCCCTCGCAGTCGGTGCTCCCTCGGCACCATCACCACCACCACCACCTGCACCGGCGCCGGCTCCTCCTGCCGTCGAGCCGGTGTCCGAAGCCACGGCAAGCGCAGCCGAGCTCCTCGCCAGGTTGAAGGCCGACCAACCGATCCAGTCTCAGTTCACCCCACCGCAGCGTTCGGTCGACACCGACCCGTTTGCGACCGACCCGCTCAGTTCGCCCGAGCCTTTGTCGCCCGCCGCGCCAGTCGAAGCAGCCACCATTGATCAAGCCGTTGCCGCCGCACAACCCGTCGGCAACCCCTTCGCACCGCCACCCAGCGTCGACGCTGCCCACAAAGTGCCAACGTCGCCTCCCGCTGCGCAGCCAAAACCGAAGATCGAGCCGTGGACTCCGCCGGCCCCTCCCCCGCGGGGCTCGAACCTGGACGGCATGGCCGCCCCCGAAGTTCCCAGCCCAGTTGCCGACACGGTTCCAGAAGCGTTGCTTCCGCCTGTTCCTTCAGAAGAGACACCACAGGCTGACGACCAGGACGAACGACGCAAGGCCGATACCGACGACACGGGGCAATGGATCCCTCCGAGCCTCCGTGGCATGGCTCCGGCTGAGGAACGCGCCGCCGACCCCCTGCCGAAGCGCCGCTAGTCCGTCGCTCCGGCCAAGAATCGGGTGCGGCGTCAGCTCAGGTTCGAGAAGTGCAGGAACTGATCGCGCCCCGGGCCCGTGGACGCCAGGGTCACCGGGACTCCCACACGCTCCTCGAGGACTCGAAGGTACGCCGCTGCATTGGGATGCAAGTCGCTTGGCTCTCGGGCAGAGGTCTGATCGGTCTTCCAGCCTGGGAACTCTTCGTAGATCGGCGTGGCCCGATGGAGATCCGATTGGTGGTACGGCAATTGTTCGACCCTTCGACCGTCGATGTCGTACGCGACACACATCTTCACCGTGTCGAACGTGTCGAGGACATCGAGCTTCGTGACCGCAAGCTCGGTCAAGCCATTGATTCGAGCCGCGTGCCGCATCATGACGGCGTCGAACCAGCCAGGACGTCGTTTGCGCCCGGTGTTTGTTCCGTACTCACGCCCGATCTCGACCAT
>CAZYLX010000771.1:0-2283 GCA_964648595.1 uncultured Acidimicrobiaceae bacterium | reverse complement strand
CTGCGAGAGCAAGCACCGCAAGCCAAGATCGTGTTGGTGACCTACCCGTATCTGACGAGCCCCACCTGCGTGTTGAATCCGGGTGCAAGTCAGAGGATCGAGTCGCTCCAGGATGACCACGTTCGTCTCGCAGGCCAGATGGCTCGCCGGCTGAACGACCGTTTTGGTCAGCCGGTTGTCGAGATCGTAGACCCGTCTGCTGAGTTCGCCGGCCGAGGTCCGTGCGCATTGACGAATCGCTTGCTGCATTCTGTCAATATCGCTGATCCGGGCATCTCGTTCCACCCGACGAGTGCGGGGCACCAGACCTATGCGAACGTGCTCTTCAGCTCGGGGTTGCACAACCGTTTGTTGGATTCCCCCACGCCGCCGACCGGTCCAACTGCGGCGTCGTTCGACGAGTTCGCAGCGTCGCCCGGGCTGCATCGCGGCCATTCCACCGTCTTGCGGTTGTACTGGGCCGTCTTCGCTCGAATCCCCGACGTCGGCGGCGCAACGTTCTGGGTCGATTCGTATGACTCAGGAGCGTGGTCCACCAGCCGTATCGCCAGACACTTCGTGGTCTCGCAAGAATTCGTCGACGCCTACGGAACAGGACTGACGAATGACCAATTCGTCCGGCTGATCTACCGCAACGTGCTCGAGAGAGAGCCAGACGCCAACGGTCTCGCCTTCTGGGTCGGTCAACTGAACGGCGGCATGGAACGAGCGGAGATGGTTCTGCTGATCTCGAACGACTTCGAGTTCATCGGCAACCACCCCCTGCCCAGCGACCAGGTACCGGACGCGGGTCCTCGAGGGTAAGCCGGGGTTTGATCGCGCTCAGGCAATGCTCAATGTCTCGCTGAGAGACCTGGCCCGGGAGCAACACCATCCGGGCTACCGTTTCGCTCGTGTGTGGTCGGTACGTCTCCGCTGCCCCGGTCGAAGACCTGGCGAAGTACTTCAGCACTGCTGTTCCCGAGCACACCCTCGAGGCGAACTTCAACGTCGCGCCGACCACCGAGGTGTACGCAGTCCGTGCCAACGACGGCCAGCGGGCGTTGGCCTCGATGCGGTGGGGGCTGGTTCCGTTCTGGGCCAAGAACCTGAAGGTCGGCTCCAAGATGATCAACGCCCGATCCGAGACCGCGTCGAGCAAGCCGGCGTTTCGGCGGGCGTTCACCAAGCGGCGCTGCCTGCTGCCGGCCGACGGTTTCTACGAATGGCAGAAGATCGAGGGCCAGAAGACCAAGCAGCCCTACTTCATCCACCGGGTCGACGACGAGCCGCTCGTGTTTGCCGGGCTCTACGAGTTCTGGCACCCGAAGGACGACGAGGGCAACGACCTGGAGCACGCTGAGCTGGTGGTCTCCTGCGCGATTCTGACGACCTCGGCCAACGAAACAATGCGACCCGTGCACGACCGCATGCCGGTCATGCTTGCTCCTCGGGCGTGGGACGACTGGCTCGACCCTGCAGCTGATCTCGACTTCGTCACGAGCCTCATGGTGCCGGCACCGGAATCATTGCTCACGATGTATCCGGTGACGACTGCGGTGAACAGCGTACGGAACCAGGGGGCCGAGCTGCTCGAGCCGGTCAACCGCTTGGGGCTCGACTCGTGAGCGAGCTCTCGATACAGCGCCGGACTCGGCGACGATGGGTTCAACTCCAAGCTCGGTTGGAGGCGGGCACCGGCGACCGCGTGATCCCGTTCTTGATCGCCGCGGTTCTCACCGGGGTTCTCGCCATGGTGAGTCTCGCCCGGTTGGGCTCGTTCGAGGGTGGTGATGACCTCGCGTCGTACACCCAAGCTGTCTGGCTCCTCTCCGAGGGCTTTCAGCCGGAAGCGTCCCTGCTCGGTGATGACGTTCACATCCTCGAGCTTCATTGGTCGTTCATCTTGTATCCCATTGCCGGGCTGGCCATGATCTTCCCGACAGCGAAGATGCTGGTCGTCGCACAGGCTGTGGCGCTTGGTCTGGCGGTGTTCCCGTTGTGGTGGCTTGCCCGCCGAGTGGCGAATCTTCGTATTGCCGCCGCATCGGCGCTCGTGCTCGCGTATGCCCTTCACCCGGCGACGCACCGACTGGCCATCGATGACTTCCATCCCGAGGTTCTCGCCGTACCGGCCATGCTGGCCATTGCATACTTCGGCGCATCGAAGCGATGGTTCGGCTATTGGGTCTGTATCGCCATCGTCCTGGCATGCCGAGCCGATCTGGGTCTCGCGGTCGGGCTGTGGGGCTTTGTGCTTCTAGGCGATGGCGAGCGGAGAGCCGGGCTCTGGACACTCGGAGT
>CAZYLX010000770.1:0-2283 GCA_964648595.1 uncultured Acidimicrobiaceae bacterium | reverse complement strand
GAGCTGACACCCTCTACCGACCGGCAAGGTAGCGGCCGAGCCGCACAGCCAACGCTACGAGCGTGAGCGTCGGATTCGCGTAGCCGCTCGTCGGGAACACCGAACTGCCTGCGACGTACAGGTTGTCGAGTCCGTGGACGCGGCCGTCCCCGTCGACGACCCCGGAGGCAGCATCGACGCTCATCCGGGTCGTTCCCATGTGATGCCAGCCGCCAGACACCACCGGCGGACGATCCTCGCCACGATCCCAGAGACCGACAACCTTCCCAACCCCCATACGTCCCATTTCGTCGGCAAGGAGCTCGGTCGATCGACGGGCGTCTTCGAAATCATGGGGATCGACGCTCCAGTGCAGATGGGGCAAGGGGAGTCCAGCGCGATCGGTCCTGCCCGACAACGTGATCCGCGAGTCGCGATCCGGCGCTTGCTCGGCCATCACCGCGAGCGCAAACGCGGTGTTCGCAGCCTCGCCACGCATGCGGGCAGCCGTGGCCCGTGCAACGTGCTGTATCCCGCCGAGTGCTTCTGCGGCCTGCCGTGCCCTGCCGCGTAGTCCGAACGGTCCGAACGGCACCATTCGGGCCAGGTCGCCGAACGCCGGCACAGCCGGCTCGAGCGACGATTCGTGGATCGGAACAGGCAGATAGGCAACACGGAGCAGGCTCTCGGCCTCGACCGTCTCGTCGTCGAGGGTGAGCCAGCTATCTGCATGTCCGCCGCCGCCGCACAGGGTCCGCAGTTCTTCGGCTGCATCCGGCGAATCGGGCACAAGTACGGCCGGGACGTAGTGCAGGTGTTCCATGAAGAAGCGTCCGATGTGATCTGCTCCCGGCCCCATCAGGTACTGAACGGGCCGGGAGGCGAGCAACAACCGTGCGTTGTCGATTCCTCCCGCTGCGATCACGTAGTGCCGTCCCGCCGCTCTGAACTCGGCACCGCGAGACGAACGGACCTCAACGCCGATCACCGATCCGACACCGTCCGTCGCCAGACCGGTCACCGTCGCTCCGGTGACGACACGAATCTGTGCGTCGGTGCGCAGCGCTAGGCCGGCTGTGGCGAACCGGTCGCGTTCCCCGTGCCGGAACGGGGCAATGTCGAGGATCGAAGATGACGAGCCGCCGAGCGATAGCTTCGAAGGGGACCAATCGACCGGATCGTCTGTTGCCGAGCGCATACCGCAGTACATCTCGGCGTCGGGCAGGAATGCCCCGATCTCCTCGTACGCGATCGGCCAGGAGGACCCGAATCTGGGAGCGAAATCGATCGGATCGAGCGGCCGGCCTCGCAGACCATGGGCTTTGAGAGCGTTGGCACTGCCGCCAACGCCGCGGGCTCGCGACAGGCGCAGCGGGAAGTAGGGCTCACCGGACGCCGAACCACGCGTCGCCGACTGGGATCCGGAGAAGTGGTCCCGTAGCGCCTTGGCGGTGTTGCGGTGATCGGTCCGGTCGTACGGCAACCCGCCGGCTTCGAACACAAGCACGTCGGCGCCCGCGGCGCCAAGCTCGGCGGCGATCGTCAGCCCTGCGGGACCTGCGCCAACCACGACAACGTCGGCCACCAGGTCCGGCATGACATCCTGTGCCTCAAACAGCATCTCGACACGGTACTACCGCACCACGACCGGTCCGCGAAGTTCCTTTGTTTCATACGCCGGGCTGGAGCCGCTGAGTGGAGTTGAGAGCGGGAGCGAGGGAGAAGGACTACGTCGTGCTGATTCGCGGGACCGCCGCCAGCACCTCGTCGACTCCCGGAAAGGTGATCCCAAGGAGTGCTTCGGCTCGCTTACTGACCAATCGAACGTCGAGCGGGATCGAATCGGAGATCTCGGCAGCCCGGATCGGCCGGCTCAGCCCACCGTCCTCAATCCCCCAGTGGGCCAACATCGTGCGGCCGAACTCCTCACGGGTCACGTCCTGACGACCCGCCACGTTGAGGAAGCCCACATGGTCCATCTCTGCGAGTCGGAGGAGCGCATCGGCCAGCGTGTCGACCCACACGGGACTACGAAACACGTCGCAGAACAGGGACAGCTCTTCCCCCCGGGCGAGGCGCTCGGCGAAACCGCTTGTACCTCGATCCATCTCGTGGACTCCGTACATGAGCGACGTTCGCACCACGACCGCACGCGGATCGACGTTGAAGATCGCTTCCTCCCCTGCCGCCTTCGACCGACCGTAGGCATTGATCGGGGTGGGTGGAACATCGTCGCCGTACGGGCCCGACCGTCCGTCGTGAACCATGTCGGTCGAGACGGCGACGAGTCGGGCACCGACGATC
>CAZYLX010000769.1:0-2294 GCA_964648595.1 uncultured Acidimicrobiaceae bacterium | reverse complement strand
GGCCGCCAGCAGGACGGTCGTGGCAGGAAAGAGGTTGACGAGTGCGCCGACGATCGGAGAAGCGCACCTCGGATCGCTTACCCGTCGCTCCGCCCGTTGGCGGCGAGCGTTCTGACCGTCGATTCCGTTTCGCCTGGCGACTCACTCAGACGTGATTGCGTCCGCCTGGCGGGACGCCCTCGTAGCAACAACTCCACCACAGGACGCTACCGCTCAGGATCGGCCCGTCTGATCGGCCCCGGAAGGGTTCGAGTCCCTCAGCCTCATGCCCCCGGAAAAGCTCAAACCCCCCGCCTCCGGCACAGGCCTGACCAGGGAAACACAGTCTCGCGATGCGGAGAATCCCGAAAAGGACGAGTGGGCGTTGAGGGACTCGAACCCCCGACCTGCGCGGTGTAAACGCGATGCTCTAGCCAACTGAGCTAAACGCCCCTTACCTGCCAGAAGCAGGATCCGTGATCCTAGTGCGACCTCCGGTGTGAGCGAACTTCGCCCATCAACCGTGTCCCTGGAGTCGCCAGATCCATTCATGTCGGTACGCAAGCAACAAGTCATGGCTCCGTCACGCGACAGCAACTGGGCGGGAGCCGAAGACTCGTACCGTTATTTGGTCCGGCTAGTCCCCTCCCGCGAGTCTGCCAAATGCCCCTCCGCCAGATACGAACTCGACGCCCAGCGCTGCTCCTTTTCGCGCTACTCGCTGCCGCAGTTCTGTTTGCCGTGACCCGCCCCGGAAGCGACGTGTCGACAGCGACCTCGGTGTCCGACGACGCAGACGGCGTGCTGATTGTTGACGGTGTCGACTATCCCTTCGAGCTTGACACCTGTTTCGTCGGCAACGACTCCTTCGTGGTCGCCGGCCACGGCCGTCAGAACGACGAGGACTTCCGCGTGTTGGCCTCCCCGAGCGAGGTCGAGTTGGCCTTCGGCGTCGTTGACGAAGCCACGCCGGTGCCTGAGGACAGTCTGTGGCTCGGTTCCGAGGACTCGGTCGCATGGTCAGCGAACGAAGCCGGAGTGACCGCGTGGCTGGAACTGGCGGAGCGCCTCGGCGACACCAAGGTCATGCACCCGGCACAACTCCGCATCAACTGCGGAGCCAGTTCCTAAGTCGCCTCGCTCCAACGAGTGGTCATGGCGAGAAGGTGCTCCATGAGTTCCGGCGTGGATGCAACGATGGGAGCACGGCGTTCGGCCGGATCGAAGGTCACGAGATCACGACCCTCTGCGTCGAGAACCGATGCCCCGGCTTCCGAGCAGATCAACGCAGCACCCAGATAGTCCCAGACACCATGGGCACCATCGACGTCGACGAAGCCGTCGAACGCTCCCGTTGCCACGGCACACATGTCGAGAGCAGCTGCTCCATACGCCCGAAACTGCCTCCAGCCCGCGTGATCGGGTGGCAGCCCAGAGAACGCGAGGAGGGCGTCACACAGCTCGGTCACCTCACTGGGCCGACCGGCTCGACCAACTGAGGCCGTTGCTTGGAGGCCCTCGCCGCGGACGGCTTCGAAACGATCACCACTTGCAAGATTTGTGACCGACGCGGCGAGCGGTCCGGCACGGTCTACAGCGCACAGGCTCGTCGCGAACCACGGGAGGCCGTGTGATGCGTTCGTCGACCCATCGACAGGATCGACCACGACGGTGATGTCAGCGTCCGGATTATCAGACACAAGGCCGGACTCTTCGGTCAGTACCCGGAAACCGGCCTCGAGAAGGGGCCCGATCATGATCTCATCGGCGACGACGTCGTGCTGATACTGGGTGTCCTTCTGCCCGCTCAGCCCCCAGTCCTCGAGGTCAGCCAGCGACTCGATCAGATGCGACGTGAGGCGATCGAACAGGGTGAGAATCTCGGAGCCGTCCACAGCGAGACGCTACCAACCAGCTCACGCGGCCATAGGCGTCCGATCTGCTCGATCATCTGGCAGGATTGCGGCCATGGCGATTCTCGACGTTCCGGGGTTCGTGGCCGATCTCAAGGACCACGCCACCGATCATGGATTCCACGTCCACGATGAGCGGCATTTCATCGAGACCTATTCGATGCGCCAGGCGTGGGAAGTCGACCTTCATCCCGAGCGAGCCTGCGGTGGACCGCTCGACCTTCACCTCGCCATCGAACTCGACCCCCGCACGCTGCTCATGTTCGAAGACGCGATGCTGGAACTACCGGAGGAGGCCGAGCCGCCTCCTGGTTTCGAGTTCCCGCTGATCTTCACGTGGGTGATGCCGCCGCTTCCGAAGGGGCCCGACCTTCTTCGGCTCGCCACCGATCTCGCCGGGGT
>CAZYLX010000768.1:0-2295 GCA_964648595.1 uncultured Acidimicrobiaceae bacterium | reverse complement strand
GCGCTGCGGTGCATCGCCCCGATGAAGCTGCCCGGTCCACCGCCGATCACGGCGAGACGTAGCTTCCTGCCAAGAACTCTGATCACCGGATTGCCGTCCATGGTTACCCTCCGAATCCGACCTTAGCCCCGAGCCGTCCCATCGAGGATCAGTTCCCCGACAACGACGCGGCGCCGATTCGGGCCAGTTCGATGTCGTCGGCCTCGGGCAGTCCACTCACCCCGACGGCGCCAACGACCACACCGTCGATCTCGATCGGAACACCGCCTCCCCAGCCCGTGTAGCGCAGATCACCGAAGTTGGTGATGGCGAAGGTCTCGTCACGAGACTTCTTTCCGATGATGGCCGACTCGACGCGTTCCCGTGCGGCCGTGAAGGCCTTGTTGCCGGCGTTGTTGATCGAGGGCAACGGGCAGCCGTCGGTACGCAGGAATGCCATCATCTCACCGTGTCCATCAACCACGGCCACAGCTGCTCCGAGGTTCTCCCCCTCGAGCCGTTCGCGAATGATGTTCACGATGCTCCACGCATCGGTATGGCTGAGTTCTGGTACTCGATGCAACGGAGGTCTCCTCGTTCGACCGTCGCGAATGTACCTGAGCAACCCGCTTGGGGTGTCCCTCATCGGAAGCACGTGCCACAATCGCGCCGAGACGACGAGAGGTTGCGATGACCGTGAACTGGGGAGTGCTCTCGACAGCCAAGATCGGTCGGGAGAAAGTGATCCCGGGTATCCAGGCCGCACCCAACTGCACGGTCACCGCCATTGCTGGACGCGACCTCGCCCGTACCAACGAGGTGGCCGACCAACTCGGCATTCCTGGGCGCCACGGCAGCTACCAGGCGCTCCTCGAGGATCCCGCCGTCGATGCCGTCTACATCCCGCTACCGAATCATCTGCACATGGAGTGGACAATCAAGGCGGCCGAAGCTGGCAAGCACGTGCTGTGCGAGAAACCCATGGCCCTGACCTCCGCTGATGGCCGGCGCATGATTGATGCCTGCGCCGACAACGGTGTCGTCTTCATGGAAGCGTTCATGTACCGGCTGCATCCGTCGTGGCAGACCGCACTCGAGCTGGTCAGCAGCGGCGCAATCGGCGATCTGGTGACCGTGCAGAGTTGGTTCTCCTACTTCAACGACGACCCCGCGAACATCCGGAACATCGCCGACTTCGGGGGCGGGGCGCTGATGGACATCGGCTGCTACTCGATCAACCTGTCAAGACTCCTGTTCGACAGCGAACCCGACGCGGTGATCGGATCGATCACGCGGGATCCGACGTCCGGGGTCGACATCACGACCTCGGGAGTGCTCGAGTTCCCAACGGGCACCGCCACGTTCACGTGTTCCACTCGTAGCGCGCCAGACCAGAGGGTCCATATCTACGGGACGAAGGGACGGATCAGCTTCGAGATCCCGTTCAACATCCCGCCGACAACACCGACACATCTGTGGCTGACGACCCGTCCGGGGGACACCCCAGTCACCGAAACGATCGCTTTCGACCCGACCGACCAGTACCGGATCGAGGCCGAACAGTTCGCCATCGCCGTCGAGTCCGGATCCCCGGTTCCCATACCGCCTGCAGACGGCGTGGCGAACCTGGCAGTCATTGAACAGCTGCTGGCGTCGGCGGCTCAGACCTGACAGCAGACGTCGTCGCCAGAGCCGCACGCGGCGACTCAGCCGCCGGCAACCTCGAGGATCTGGTCGGCCCGGCCACGAAACTCTCGGTGGCCGTCAACGATTACTGTTGGTCGAGACCGGAAGAACGAGCGAGGAGGGTGAGATGGGTACAGCCATTGTCACCGGTGCCGGCAGCGGATTGGGACGAGCAATTGCGATCCGCCTGGCGTCGGATGGGCACATGATCGCTGTCGTCGACATCAACGGGACGTCAGCCGAAGAAACGACCGAGATCATCGGGACCCGGGGCGGGACCGCTCGTCCGTTCTCAACCGATGTTCGCGACGAATGGGCCATCACCGAGATGGTGCGCAAGGCAGAAGCCGAGCTCGGCCCGGTAGGGATACTGGTGAACAACGCCGCCGTGTTTCCCGCCGGCCCGTTTCTGGAGGTCACGAGCGCCGTCTACGACGACGTCGTAGCCGTCAATCAGCGGGCCTACTTCCTTACCGCCCAGGCCGTGATCAAGCCGATGCTGAACAACGGTGGCGGATCGATCGTGAACATGAGCTCCATCACCCAGCACGGTGGATGGAGCGAGTTGTCGGCCTATGTATCCACGAAGGGAGCGGTCGCCGCCTTCACTCGGGCCCTGGCCACCGAGTT
>CAZYLX010000767.1:0-2298 GCA_964648595.1 uncultured Acidimicrobiaceae bacterium | reverse complement strand
CATCCAAACCGGTCTGGACGACTTCTACCTCATCGAACCCGACGGCAACACGATCGTGTACTCGACGGCCAAGGACCTCAGTTTCGCCACCAGCCTGCTGACGGGCCCGCAGAGCGGAAGCGCGCTCGCCGTACTCATCCAATCGTTCGGCAACCAACCCGAGCCTGGCGTCGCGGTGGTCAAAGACTTCACCAGCTACGCCGCTGTCGGCGACGAACCGAGCCTTTTTGTTGCCAGCCCGGTCTTCACAGGCGAGTCTCTGGCCGGCTACGTTGCGCTCCGAATCGGGCCTGACAAGATCAGCTCCATCACGACAAACGACGGTTCATGGCTGTCCGAAGGTGAGACAGGCGAGACCTTTGTCGTCGCCAGCGACGGCCTGATGCGCTCCGATGCGCGGGGCTTCATCGAGGACCAGACTTCGTACCTCTCCGAGGTCGCCGCAGCCGAGGCTGCCACCGAGAGCCAGGAGCGATCAATGGAGGCGTTCGGGACAACCGTTCTCTTCCAGCCAATTGACGACGACGATGTCGACGCTGCACTTGACGACGAGCCTCGCGTGGTCGAGACGACCAATTATCTCGGGGTCGATGTACTCCAGGCCCGACGTCCACTCGATGTCGGGGGCCTCGAGTGGGCGATGATCACCGAGGTCGCGACGCAAGAGATCGACCAGCCGATCATCGACTTCGCCCGCAACTTGCTGATCGCGATCGGACTCTTTCTCGTCACGATCACGTTCCTCGCAGTCCGGTGGTCGGACCGCTTGCTGCGGCCGCTGCGAATCGTTTCGACTCACCTGCGGGCGGTTCGAGCCGGAAAGGGGATCGACCAGGGCGCCAGCTTCGACCTGATCCCCGACGACACAACGAGCGAGTTCGTTGAGTTGGCGAACGACATCGACACGATGTTGGAGACGCTCGCGGCGCGGAACGCTGACGCCGCTGAGCGAACGGCCGAGCACGGGCAACTACTGAGGCGCATCCTCCCACCGCAGGCCGCCCAGCGGGCAGAAGCCGGGGAACGAGATGTGGTTGATCAGGTGGCGCAAGCAACCGTCGCTGTGGTGGTGATCAGCGGGCTCGGCGAGCTCATGCGTGCTGGTTCTGCCGACGAGGCCCGCTTCTTGCTCGATCAGTTCGTCGAGGAGGCTGATGCGTTGGCCCGACAACGCGGCCTCGGACGGATTCGTCTCACTGGCGACTCGTACTTCGCTGCATGTGGGACAGTTCGTCCCTACATCGATCACGCGGCGCGGGCCGTGTCGTTCGTGCTCGATGTGCGCGATCTCGTCCAAGATCTCGGCGAAGACAACCGACTGATCTCGATGGTCGCGGGGGTCGATTCCGGCCCGGTCACCGTTGGGCTGACCGGGGGCTCAGGTCTGGTCTACGACTCCTGGGGATCGACCGTTCAACGCGCAGCAGATCTCGCCCGCCACGGCGGGTCCGGCGACGTGCGAGTCTCGGCCGCTGTGCGAGCGCAGCTGCCATCGACGTTCCTGACCGAGGACGACACCGACTCGGTGGACGCCGGCACCGCGACAGTGACAGGGCGAGCAGACGACGGAGTACCGGCGCGATGAATGACCTCTTCCCTGACTCGAATGCGGCGTGGGCAGCCTTGATCATCATTGTCTTGCCGCTGCTCATCGTTGGTGCCGGCGAACTGGAAGAGCGCCTGCGACAACGCGACTCGAAGTTCCAACCCACCGTGTCGACCGTCCGGGTCTGGGTTGTCCCTCTGCTCACGCTGTGGACATTGGCTCGCGTGCTCCTCGCCATGGGCGAGGACAACATCTTCGTACAACTACTGGGAAGTGCCGTTCTCCTCACCGGAGCGACGGCGGCGCTGACGGGCCTTCGCGTTGTTGTTGCCGAACTCGCCGACAGGCCTCGTCGAACCGGCCGCCGTCCGATCCCCCGTTTGCTGCTCGCTCTCCCCCGGCTGCTGCTGATCCTTGCCACCGGGTGGTTTCTCATTGCCGGCGTGTGGGGTGTCGACCTCTCGGCGGCGCTGACCGCCCTCGGCGTGACGTCACTCGTCGTTTCCTTCGCACTGCAGGACACGCTGAGCGGCCTTGCTTCCGGGCTCACACTGTTGGTCGACCAACCATTTGGTACCGACGACTGGATCGAGTCCGGCGATGTCGAAGGCCGGGTGATCGACGTCAACTGGAGGGCCACCCGGATCCAGGACCGTAACGGCGACCTCATTGTGATCCCCAACGGGCAGCTCGCCAATGCCACGATCACCAACTACGACCAACCGAGCCGGTTTCATCGCGTGAAGGTGCCT
>CAZYLX010000766.1:0-2298 GCA_964648595.1 uncultured Acidimicrobiaceae bacterium | reverse complement strand
CGGAGCGTTCTATGGTCACCATCACAGCCGTTCGTACTCGGCCACTGATTTCCGACCAGAGAGCACCCCATCATGAGCAACTTCTTCTCGAATGTCACCGAACCCATTGCCTACGCCGGGCCCGACAGCGACGACCCTTTGTCGTTCCGCTGGTATGACGCCGACCGCGTGGTAGCCGGGCGCACGATGGCCGAGCAGCTTCGCTTCGCCGTTTGCTATTGGCACAGCTTCTCGTGGGACGGATCCGACATTTTCGGCGAGGGCACGATGGATCGCCCGTGGATCGGGGGAGCAGGCGACCTCGCTGAAGCAAAGCTGAAGATGGCGGCCGCGTTCGAGTTCTTCGAGAAGCTCGGCGCACCGTTCTGGTGCTTCCACGATCACGACATCGCCCCCGAGGGATCAACATTCGCCGAGTCGGCCAGGAACCTCGACGAAATGGTTGATGAAGCTGCCGGCCACATGGAACGCACCGGCACGAAGCTCTTGTGGGGTACCGCTCGCCTCTTTTCGCAGCGCCACTTCATGTCGGGAGCAGCGACCAACCCCGATCCCGACGTGTTCGCCCGAGCGGCGGCCCAGGTCGCGCATTGCCTCGACGCAACGCACCGCCTGAACGGTGAGAACTACGTGCTCTGGGGCGGCCGGGAGGGCTACGACACGCTGTTGAATACCGACCTGAAACGCGAGCTCGACCAACTGGGCCGCTTCCTGACCATGGTGGTCGAGCACAAACACTCCATCGGGTTCGAGGGGATGATCCTTCTCGAACCGAAACCCTTTGAACCCGTGAAGCATCAGTACGACTACGACGTCGCGGCGTGCCATGCCTTCCTCGAGACGTACGACCTGCTCGGTGAGGTCCACGTGAACATCGAGGTGAACCACGCGACGCTGTCCGGCCACGACTTTGCTCATGAGGTGGCGGTGGCCTTTGCCGCTGGTGTGTTCGGCAGCGTCGATGCCAATGCCGGAGACGATCGTCTCGGCTGGGACCTGGACCGGTTCCCCGTGTCGGTGGAACAAATGACCCTCGGGATGTACGAGATCCTCCGGGGTGGCGGGCTCACCTCGGGTGGCCTCAATTTCGACGCCAAGCTTCGCCGCCAGTCGATTGCTCGTGATGACCTGTTCCACGGCCACATCGGTGGCATGGACACCATGGCCCGCAGCCTCCTTGCTGCTGCTGCGCTGCTCGAGGACGGTGTGATCGAGGACGTCCGCCGCAACCGATATCAAGGATGGGACGGCGACTTGGGACAGCGGATCATGGGCGGTGAGGTTTCCTTGGCCGATCTTCGTTCTCAGGAGCTCGACCGGAGCGCCCCGCTCGAACCGGCGTCAGGCCGCCAGGAGATGCTCGAGAACACCGTTGCCAAGTACGTCGAGCGTGCTCGCTGATGCCCCTGGTGCTCGGTGTCGACTCGTCCACCCAGTCCACCAAGGTCGAGGCTCGTGATCTCGAGACAGGGATAGTCGTCGCATCGGGCTCAGCACCCCATCCCCCTGTGCAGCCACCGGTTTCCGAGCAACCACCCGAGGCGTGGTGGGATGCCCTGGTTGATGCCGTTTGGCAGCTGGGATCCCACAGGGCCGACATCGTCGCAGTGTCGATCGCCGGCCAACAACACGGACTCGTCATGCTGGACGACGGCGGGGCCGTCGTGCGACCAGCCAAGCTCTGGAACGACACGACCTCGGCGGTAGCTGCCGAGCGCCTCGTGAGTGAAATGGGAGCTGGCGTCTGGGCCGACGCTTGCGGCAGTGTTCCGGTTGCCGCATTCACCGTTTCGAAAGTGGCATGGATGGCCGAACACGAACCGGAGGCCTTGGCCAGAACAGCGCGCATCATGCTTCCTCACGACTATCTGACTTGGCGGCTGACCGGCGAGCATGTGACGGATCGGGGTGACGCCTCCGGTACCGGCTGGTTCGACCCTGTGAGCGGTCACTATTCCGACCGCTTGTTGCAGGCTGCTGGTCCGAGGCTCGACGCTTCTCAGCTTCCGCGGGTCCTTGGCCCACGTGAGCTCGCTGGATCGCTCACGCCGGAATCAGCCGATGCGCTTGGCTTGTCGACCGACGTAGTCGTCGGGATCGGAACGGGCGACAACATGGGCGCCGCTCTCGGTCTCGGGCTCCGACCCGGCGATGTCGTGATCTCCCTCGGCACCTCGGGAACGGTCTACGCGGTGTCGGCAACACCAACCGCGGATCCCACAGGAGCCGTTGCCGGGTTCGCTGATGCCACCGGTGCCTTCCTGCCGTTGGTCTGCACCCTCAACGCCACCCGGGTCA
>CAZYLX010000765.1:0-2302 GCA_964648595.1 uncultured Acidimicrobiaceae bacterium | reverse complement strand
CGAGATCCCAGAGGCCGGCGATGGCCAACCACGACTTCCAGCGGAAGGCTCTGGCCTGGTCATCGTCGAGCCCGAGCTCCTGGTAGTGCTCCTCGGCTTCGAGGTTGGGCCACAACTGACGAGCCAACGCCTTGGCCTGATCGATCGTTCGTTGTTCTGCTCGGAGACCGCAGAGGTGTTCCAACACCGAATGAGCGAAGGTGCCAACCACCGCAGCTTGGCCGGATGGCTCAGGCAGGCGGTCGACGTACTTGAACTTCCAACGCCGCGGGCAGCCGTCGAATGACGAGGCTGAGCTGGGAGAGAGGTGGTGGGGTAGTTCCGCCATAGACCCCATCATGCCACGAGGGGTGTGACAATTACAGCGTTGTCATTTGGGGGACCGCGGCTGAACGTTCAGGGTTGGCTGCGGTCAGCGCAGGACGCCACCACCGAGGCCGCCGCCACCAGTGCCCCGTGACCCGCTGCTGCGGCCCTGTCCTTGACGCTGCTGGGTGCGGCGGCTGGTGTTGCCGATTCCCAGACCACCGCCGAGCAGTAGCTTCATGACGAGGCTCAGCAGACCGGCCTTCGCGAGACGACCAAGCATTCCGCCTCCGCTGCGGCGCCGTGGCTGACGGCTGCTCGTTGGACGCTGGTCACGGCTGCCAGGGAACAACGAGGTGTCATCGTCGAGGGCCGGTCGATCGTCGTCGAGCGACCGGCTGGATCGACCGGTTGGCGGGCGCGGAGCATCACCTCCGAGCGGAGGAACGTCGCGGCGACTGCCGGGACGGCTGGGCGGCGGAGGCATTGGGCCCTCACCGATCCGTGGCTCAGGCGGAGGCGTACGTCCGTCGAGGCGGGCTTCGATGACATCGAACTGCCACGCCGCACGATCGATTCGATCGTCGAGTGCATCGATCTCCGCTGAGGTCGATGCATCGTCGAGCCCGAGGCTCACGTCCTGAAATGCTTGCGCCGCCTCTTCATACATGCTCCGCAGATCATCGTCAGCGTGAGCAATACGGTCGCCGAGATCGATGACATGATCGGCGTTGCTCCGCAGTTGCTCCCGGATCTCGGCTCGGTCCTCAGCCATGGCGGCCTCGAGAGCGGCGGCTTTGCGCTTGCGGTTGGTGAACCATCGAACGAAGAAGAAAGCAACGACGCCGAGGAGGATGATCAACAGCCACGGCACGCCACCGCCATCGGATGATGCCACCGGACTCGATGCACCTGTCTCGTTCGACGAGCTCTCGGCGTCATCTCCGGTGCTGCTTGTTGCGGCTTCCGAACCACCACCGAGGATCTCGACCACCGTGTCGACACCGCCCGCAACAGCGCCCCGAGCGAACTGGGCGGTTGATGCGTCTGCCGCTCTGGCTGCGTCGATGTCGAGCGACTCGACCCATACGCCGCTCGCATCGAGCACGATCACCGCTCGATAGCTGGACCCCGATGCCTCGAGGCGGTCGAGAATGCCGGTGGCGATGATCGGCAGGTCGCCGGCGTTCTCCTGATCGAGGTAGATGAACCCGATCCCATCGACATTCGCTCGGTCGACGGCGTCGATGGCCACGAGTTCGAGATCGACCTCGAGGTAACGACCGGTGCGATCGATCGTTGAAGAAATGTCATCGAGCGTCTGTGCGCCTGCAGGACCGACAAGAGCGCCGACCAGAGCGCCAACAACGAGGCCGCAGATCACGAGGGCGCCGGCGAGCCGAGCGTGGCAGATCCGAGTGATGTCGAAAGAAAGACGTCGCACCGCGGCAGGCTACTGCCCGCAATGAGCGGCTACTGGCTGGTCGGCGGACGACGGCCATGGGGGAGCGTTGGGCGTGGTTCGTCTTCGGTTCAAGCAGTAGCCGGCTGCAGCCACAGGCTGACGCCCGTCTCGACAATCGGTGCTGGTCCTCTACCTCCGATGATTTCGACCCAGCCGTCGGCGAGCGCCGCGATGTCGATGGGTGTTGCCCCCAAGTTCACGATCACGCGAGCCCGTGCCTCGTTGCTCGTGCGGTCGATTGCGAACACTCCCGGTGGGCTCTCGAGAACCTTCATCGCTGCCTCGGGATGAAACGCAGCAGATCGTCGACGGTTGGCCACCAGCGCCGAGAGACCATCGAAGATCTGTTGGCCACGAGTTCCCGGTGTCTCGATGGATGCCACGAGTTCGTCCCGATCGAGGTAGCGGGACCGATTGATGTCGCGTGGGTGACCGGTCGCTTCGATGGCTGCCAGGTCGTTTCCGGTGCCGAAGAGAGAGTGGGCATAGAGAGCGGCGACTCCTGGCAGGCTGAGCATGACGGCATGGGTC
>CAZYLX010000764.1:0-2305 GCA_964648595.1 uncultured Acidimicrobiaceae bacterium | reverse complement strand
GATGAAGCCAACTCCCAACCGGTGATCGAACAACGCCTCGCCGACTGCGAAGAAGAACGGGGCTTGTTCCCGAATCTGATCGCGGTCGACTACGCCGATCGTGGCGATCTTCTCGACGTCGTCGACGACATCAACGGCGTCTCGACACAGCGAGAATGACACAGCCGACAATCGAGCCGTGGCGCGAGGAGGTCGGCTGGAGACGCTGTCCGGCTCGAGTGCCGCTATCGCCTGGTGAGTGCCATGATGCCTCCAACAACAATCGTGAGCACGATGCTCCCGATGATGTTGATCCGGAGCTGAACGCCGAACAGCTGAAGGACGAGGTTCAAGACGACGAGGACGACGACGAACACGACGAGCTGGCCCAGCGGGCTCCGTGAATTCATCGACGAACCATAGCCGGGCAACGGGCGCTCACTCCTGTCGATGATGACCGTGCTGATTTCTGTGATCAGGACTCGGTGATCAGGACTCGGTGATCAGGACTCGGTGATCAGGACTGGGTGATCAGTCTCCGGGGTCAGAACAGCGAGCCCAACATCCACAAGCCGGCGGCGTACAGCCCGTACATGCCAACGATTCCGATCGACAACCATGTACCCAACTGACGGCGGTCCAGGCCGAGTGCAAGCCCGCCGACGACCGAGATCGTCACCCCAGGGAAGAGCGGACCGACCAGACCCAGGCCTCGCACGCCATAGCGATCAACGAAGCTGCTGACCTTTCGGGCCGGTGCCTCGGACTCGGCTTCGTCGTCGCCCGCTTCCACCGTCTTTGCATCACCGTCGTCCCCTGATGCGCCCTGAGCCTCGGAGGTCTTCTTGTGCTTGGCCAGAAAGGCCTCGATCGAATCGCCGGCGAGGAGGAAGACCCAACAACCGATCAGCCCACCCGCGGCCGCCGAGAAGAACGTGGCGATCGGGCCCATTCCCAACAAAAAGCCGAGTGGAACGCTCCAGCCACCGAGGACGAACCCCGCGAGGGCGACTGCGAGATACTTCATGTTTCGTTGCCTGCTACAAGGGCTGTCATTCCCAGGAGATTCTGGATTCGGTTGAATGGGCTGTGGGGGCGACGTCGAGCTGCATCCACTCCGGACCGTCGAGTTGGAGGCCGGCGGTTTCCAACTCGGAGAGGGCCGAGCGCGCCGCCTGGTCGACAGCGGTGCGTGCCGCTGCAGTCGTTGGTTCGTGCCACACGTAGGCTCGCAAGACGACAAGCTCGCCCGCCAGCCGAACAACCTGCACCTCGGGTCGGGGCTCGTCGAGCACGGATTCGAGGTCGACGAAGGCCGATATCAGGGTTGCCGTAACGGCGTCGAGGTCGGCCGTCGAGCTGACCATGAGTTCGAAGGACGAACGAAGTCGCCCGAGCGTGCTGTAGTTCTCGATCTTGTCGGCGAGGACTTGGGTGTTCGGCAGATGAATGCGGCGCCCGTCGCTGCTATCAACGACAACGCTCCGCGCGTTGATCTCGCGGACGACTCCGAGCACCCCGTTGGCCTGGACAAGGTTCCCGGCCTCGATGGCTCCACGGACCTGGAGGAGGACCCCGCTGCTGAGGTTGGTGATGAGTGGCCGGACGAGGAGCACGGCGACGACGAGCAAGAGGAAGAGGATGAGAATCGGCCCGAGACCAAACCCGAGCACCTCCAGGGCCAGGGCTACGGCGAACAAGACCACGAAGCTGGCCAGGAGGATTCCCCCGGTGGCAATGGCGGCCCGTGCTGCCCCTTCGTGCTTGCGTGCCATCCGCTTGGCGATGCGGCTCGTCAACCATGCGAGGAGAGCACCTGCGGTCACGATGGCCACCGCGATCAGCAGGTCACCGAAATCGAGCTGACCCGTCGACCATTGGTCGAGGGTCACTTTGATCTCGTCACCGACATCTGAGACAAGGCCGCCCCCAGAACCATTTGTGCCGGTTTGCGTGTCGTCGCTTTGTGCTGTCGCGAAGGTCTCGATCAAGCGTGGTGCTCCATTGTGCGGGGATCCTCACCGGTGAATCGGTGCCGAGGGATCGTAGACGTCTCGGCAACGGACGGCAGGGACCTGACAAGGTGGGATTGGAGCGATCCCAGGTGCCGGCGTTCTATTGGATGACTCCACTGGCGAGGACTACGGTGCCCTCGGGTCGTTGGTCTGACTCATCTGCAGATCCGGACCCCCTGATTCAAGGAGTGCAAGTGGAGCCAGGAAACGAGAAGGCCGATCAGTCGGCCGAGAAGCCGTTTGGCAAGAGGGTCGTGCGTGTTCTCGTGATCGTTGCGGTCCTCGTGATCATCTTCGGGTGGCTACTACCT
>CAZYLX010000763.1:0-2305 GCA_964648595.1 uncultured Acidimicrobiaceae bacterium | reverse complement strand
CCGCCCCCGCCGGTAGCCGAACCGGGGGCTGAGAACCGCGAAACTGAGGGTCAGAAACCCGGGGTTCGGGGGCTAGCCGAGGACGCGGGTGGTGTAGGTGTTGCGGAACACCCCGCTCGGGTCCAGCTTTGCACGCGTTTCCATGAAGCGATCCCACTGCGGGTAGCGCGGAGCAAGCGAGGCCGCATCCTGGAAGTGCAGCTTGCCCCAGTGGGGCCGACCGTCGTAGTCGTTCATGATGCTCTCGACGCCCTGGAAGTAGTCGGTGTAGTCGACACCCTTCGCACGGTGCACCGCGATCCAAGCGCTGGTTCGGCCCTGAGCAGTCGACAACGGGATGTCGTCAGCTGCCGACACCCGACACTCGATCGGGAACACGATCGGCGCGCCGAGTTCCTTGGTGAAGTCACGCACCCGACGGAACGCCTCGGGGAGCGCCTCGATCGGAATGCCGTATTCCATCTCGCAGAACTTCACCAGCCGCGGCGATGCGAACACCCGGTCGCTGCGGTCAACGAGCTCACGATCGCCGGCGGTCGAACTGATCAGTTTCGCCACCTTGGGAACCAAGGTCGGACGCCGCTTCGCAACGGCGCAGATCGCGCCGAAAGCAAGGTTTTCGCCCACGATCTTGTTCATGAAGTAGGCCGGCTTGGACTCGGGCTCTGCTGCCCGCTCGGTGCGATTGTTCCGCTTGACCATCGCTCGCTTGGTCCCCGGCACCCAGAAGAACTCGAAGTGATCGTTTGCCGCTGCGTTCTCGGCAAAATCGTCGAGCAGATCGTCGAGCACCTCGACCGATTCCTGCACGTGCAGATTGAACGCGGGGACGCACTGAATCGTCACCTTCGTGACGACACCGAGGGCGCCAATGCCAACGCGCGCGACTGCCAACAGATCGGCGTTCGTGTGCTCGTCGCACCAGAAGATCTCGCCACTACCGGCGACGATCTCCATCCCGACGATCGTGGTTGCGAGATTGCCCAGCAAGACGCCGGTGCCGTGGGTCGCCGTGCCGATGGCACCAGCGACCGTTTGGTAGGCGATGTCCCCGAGGTTGGGCATAGCCATGCCGACAGCAGCCAGTTCCTTGTTGAGGTCAGCGAGCGTGATGCCCGCCTGCACGGTGATCCGCTGGTTGTCGAGATCGACCGACTCGACCCTGTTCATCCGGTCGAGTGAGAGGAGGTGGCCAGTGGTGCATGCCGCCGATGTGAAGGAGTGGCCGGATCCGACCGCCTTGACCCGTTCACCATTCGAGAGGGCCTTGGCAACGATTGTCGACACTGTCGCGGTCGAGTTCGGCTGATGCTGGTGCGCTGGCAGGCACACTTGGTTTCCTGCCCAGTTCCGAAACTCTTTCCCTGCCGAACGAACCACGATGACGCCTCCTCAGACCACTCCACCGTACGGGACGGCTGGAGCCGAAGAAAGCGAGGAGGTCGGGCATCTTCGCGTCGGCTGTGCAATGTGGGCCCACCGAGAATGGATCGGGCGACACCTTCCGTCCGACACTCGCTCCGGGGCCGAATTGGCTCCCTACGCCACGTGGTGCACGGCGGTCGAAGGCAACACCACCTTCTACGCGACACCGCCGGCAACGACCATTGGGCGATGGCGGGCCGAGACACCAGACGGCTTTTTGTTCTGCTTCAAGCTCCCGCGAGCCATCACCCACGAGCGTCGCCTCCGCAACACGTCGGAGCTCACCACCGAGTTCTGCGAGCGGATCGCCCCAATGGGCGACCGGCTTGGTCCGACCCAGATTCAGCTCCCGCCATCGTTCAGCGGGGACGACCTTCCCATCCTCGCCCGATTCCTCGATCAGATTCCGGAGATCGACGGTGGCTGGGCTGTCGAGCTCCGGCATCCCGATTTCTTCGTCGGAGGAGCGCAGGAGCGTGCGGTCGATGATCTCCTCGTTCGCCACGGGGTCAACCGGGTTGTTCTCGATTCCCGGGCGTTGTTCGATCGACCCGCCGTCACCGCAGAGGAGATCGATGCGTGGGAGAAGAAGCCGAGGCTTCCGGTGCGGCCGGTCGCCACATCGATCCAACCGATCGTTCGGTTGATCGGCAACATCAGTCTGGATGCCTCGATCGTCCGGTGGGGTCAATGGGTGCCGAGCATCGTCAGATGGTTGGCGGAAGGCCGGTCGCCGATCATCTTCACCCACACGCCCGACAATCGAGACGCCCCTCCCCTCGCTCGCCGATTCCATGATCTCGTCGCCGATGAATGCGAGCGTCAGGGCATGTCTCGCTCATCACTTCCCGAGCCGATGCTGGCCGATCACCAACTCGGC
>CAZYLX010000762.1:0-2310 GCA_964648595.1 uncultured Acidimicrobiaceae bacterium | reverse complement strand
CCCCGAGTCCCAGGTGCCTGGAATCCGGCGAGCAGCACCGAGTTGCGCGAGTTGCCGATGCGGTTGGCGAGATGGTGGATGATCCGCCCGCCGGTCAGCATTCCGGAGGCCGAGATGATGACCATCGGCCCGCGCCGCGCATTGAGTTCTTTCGACTCTTCGACCGTCCTCGTCTCGGTAAGGTCGACCGAGGAGAACAGCTCTGTTCCGTGGTGCTCGGGCCGGATCTCCGCTGAGCAGGCCAGAGCAGCGTTGCGATAGACGTCAAGAGCTCGGCTCGCCATCGGGCTGTCGACAAAAACAGGAATCTGCGGCACTCGATCAGTGGAGAGCAGCCGCTCGAGATGCCACAACACGATCTCCGTTCGGTCGACCGCGAACGCCGGGATCAGGACGACCCCTCCCCTGCCAGCAGTCCGGTTGATGATCTCGGCCAGCTGTTCCTCGGTGTCGAGGTCTGGGTGCACCTCGTCGCCGTAGGTCGATTCGACGACAACGACATCGGCGTGCCCAATCGGTGCGGGAGGAAGGAGAAGGGGATGCATCGAGGGACCGAGGTCTCCGCTGAAGACCGCGGTCCTCTGGATTCCGTCGAGATCGATGGCGATTGACGCTGCGCCGAGTATGTGGCCCGCACAGCGCCACGTGGCGTTCACCGAAGGGAGAACGCCCTTTGCTTGGGTGAACGGCACGGTTTCGAACTGCTCGAGGCAGGCCAGAGCGTCCTCCTTCGTGTAGAGGGGAAGCGCTGGGCTGTGTTTCGAGTATCCCTTGCGATTGGCGTACGCCGCCTCCTCCTCTTGCAGATACCCACTGTCCGGCAGGACGATCCCCGCCAGACTTCGAGTGCCTTCTGTGCAGTAGATGGGGCCTCGGAACCCCTCTTTGACAAGGCGTGGGAGGTAGCCGCAGTGATCGATGTGGGCGTGGGTGAGCAGCACGGCATCGATGGTTTCCGGCGGCACGGGCAGCGGATCCCAGTTCTGCAATCGCAGCTTCTTCCGACCCTGAAACAGCCCACAATCGATCAGCACGCGCCCATCGGGCGTGTCCAGGAGCGTCTTGCTCCCGGTGACCGTTTGGGCTCCGCCCAAGAACGTAAGCGTCGGCGCCGCGGTGCTCATGGCCCTCTTCCTTCCGTCTGACGGATCGGGTTGCAGGTCGAGTGTCCAATGAGCGGTCACGTCTCACCATGGACAAAGGTCACCCGCTGCGGAATGGGTGCGGGTCAGGCGAGACCCAGGGCTCTACAGGTGTCGTCCACCTCGACCGTCACCGTTCTGATCATCTCGTGCAGCAATCCCGCAGAGAGCCGCAGACCAGCCGGGAGCTCCTGGTCGACGGAGTCAACCCCAAGAGAGGCGTATCCCGGTGCTCCTGGCATCGCTGACGGGAACATCGCTAGATCGGCGAAGTGCAAGATCGCGAGGACCGCCTCGGTCGGGCCGGCCGTCGCATCGACGTTCGGTTCGTCGTGGCGGAGCACCACCTCTCCGAGGGGTCCCGGCAAGCCCCAGCGGTCAGACGCCATCTTGCCCAGGTCACCGTGTGTCATCCCGCAGATCGAGCGCTCCAGGTCGAGGAGTTCCTCTGGATTGTCCCATTGGCCCTCATCGATTCGACGCAAGGTGTCCGGGGCTTCCCCGAGGAGGACAAATCGGCCGATGTCGTGCAGCAGGCCAGCCGCATGAGCCTCATCGGCGACTCCGGCAAGTACTCGCATGGCACCGGCCACCTGCAGCCCGTGTCGCCACAGGCTTCGCTCCCAGTCGTCACGGGGCACAAAGACGCGAGAGACCGCCGCAGCCAGGATCATACTGGCCGCCCCAGAGCTACCGAGTCGAGCAAGTGCCGCCCGCACCGAGGTGACCGGCGATCGGGGAGAGCTCGACGCCGAGTTGGCGGCTGACAACATCCGGGCGGAGAAGGTGGGGTCGGACTCGACCAGTTCGAGTAATCGATCGAAATAGCCCACGTCATCCTTGTCGAGCACCATGAGCTGACCGACCACGGTCGGAAGCACTGGCAGGTCGTCGATCCTCCGCCTGAGTCGCTTCTGTAGCTCACGATCTATTGCCACGTGCATCCTCACCCATCGACATCCGGCGGCAGTATTAGCACAGAAAGGTCGATTCTCAGCGACTCGTCTCGACGCCTTTCACGTCACAGGTCGACTGGATCGCCCACCGGAAGGCTGGCAGTGAATCTTGCTCCGCCGAGTTGGGGGGACGTGTCGACCGGAACCGAACCGGAGTGGCGCTCGGCGATCCGCTTGACGAGGGCCTGCGTCTGCTGAAGGTCGTCGCGGGT
>CAZYLX010000761.1:0-2312 GCA_964648595.1 uncultured Acidimicrobiaceae bacterium | reverse complement strand
ACCGGTGACTATAGGGGGAGCTGAACGATTTCGCTTCGAGATGATTCCCGAAAGATTCGGCTCCGATGGTCAACGTACCCCCAACGGGATTCGAACCCGTGTTCCTGCCGTGAAAGGGCAGTGTCCTAGGCCGCTGAACGATGGGGGCCAGAAACACCCGAGAGTGCTCCGCCCCGAAACGGGGCTGAGCCAATCTAGCAGTGCCGAAGACGCGTCCAACCAGGTGATCCTGTTGGCTGGTCGAGCCGAAGTAGAGTCCGACTGATGCTGTTCCGAACGCTGGCTGCAGCCGCTGCTGGGTATGTACTCGGTACGGTTCCGAGTGCTGATCTCGTCAGCCGCGCCGCTCGTGATCTCGATCCGCGTGACGTCGGCTCAGGCAACCCGGGAGCGGCCAACATTGCCTTGGTGATCGGCCCTGCCGCTGGTCTCCTGGTGCTCGCCGCCGACATCGGAAAAGGGGCAGCGGCTGGGCGAATCGGTCGGCGATTGGCGGGACCTCTGGGCGCTGACCTCGCAGCAACGGCCGCCGTGATCGGCCACTGCTACCCCGTGTGGAACGGATTCCGCGGCGGAAAAGGTGTGGCGACGAGCGTTGGGCAAGTGCTCGCGACGTTCCCCGCGTATTTCCCGATCGATGTTGCGGTTGCGGTGGCAACCGCTGCGGTGCCGCAGTGGAAGCAGCGAGCTTTTGCTGCCACCACGGTGTCATCGCTTGTCTGGGTGGCCGGATCACAGATCTGGTGGCGTCGGCAGCTCCCAAACCTCTGGGGCGAAGCACCGACGTGGTCTCTCCCCGCCGGAGCGGCGATTTCGTCCTCGGTCATCCATCGGCGGTTCCTCGACGCGGCCCGAGCGGGCCAATGACCCGCGTCGGGCTCGTCACCGACTCGGCATCCCAGTTGACCGAAACGCTGGCGCAACGGTTCCGGGCTCACGTCGTCCCGGTCACGGTCACGATCGACGGCACCGACTACCTCGAGGGCGTCGGCCTGACCGCCGATGCGTTCTACGAACAACTGGCCGCAGCTCCCGGGATGCCCGATCTGGCAACGACCCAACCAAGCCCGGCAGCGTTCGTCGACGCTTTCGAGCGGGTCATCGATTCCGGTTCGTCGCAGATCCTGGCGGTGCTCGTCGGGTCCGACTATTCGGGTGCGATCAACAGTGCCGAGGTCGCAGCACGAATGGTGCGGAACCGTCATGCTGATGTCGTCATCGAGATCGTCGATTCGGCGACCGCGTCGTTCGGCATCTCGTGCGCACTGTGGGCGGCCGCCGGGGTCATCGAGGCCGAAGGGTCACTTGACGCTGCTCGTGAAGCCGCTGAGCAACGGAAATCGGTGACAGCTTCTGTCTTCGTCCTCGATGGATTGGAGCTGGCACGCCGATCCGGTCGCTTTGGCCAACTCGACGCCGAGAGCGGCGACGTCATTGCGGTGCTCGCCACGGGACCCGATGGATTCGAGTCACTTGGCGAGGCCAAATCCGCTGCTGACGGCGTCGAAGTGATGGTGCAGAGGATCGTCGCCGGTGGTATCCCCGTCGTTGTTGCGGTTGGCTGGGCCGCGCCGTCGACTGACGAAGTGACCGAACGGTTCTGTCAGCGCCTGTCAGAAGAGGTCCTGGTCACCGAGATCGTGCACTACCGAGTCGGACCGTCGATCGCCGTTCACACCGGGCCCAACACCGTTGGCTGCTTCTTCTTTCCGGCGTAACAGCGTCGGCTCAGTCGGTACCCCCGGGCGGAAGCCCGTCGCTGAGTGCTTGCACGATCTCGTAGAGCACCACCCCCAACAGGTGATAGATCTCGATCATCGGAGCATTCGGGTCCTCGGGGTCAAGGTCAATGGAATCGTCCTCGGCGACGTCGAGCTTGGTTCCGAGTACGAGCCGGAGATCATTTGTGAGGGCCATCCAGTCCATCAGCTCGTCTTCAGTGAGGATCTCGCTCGACGCGGTGCGGCCGACGGTGGCGATGGCCTCGCGGCGACTGTCGGTCAGGTCCGATCGAGCGAGAATCTGATAACCGGCATCCTTCTCCGGGTCGTCGGGATAGGCGGTCGGGAACAGCCGGCGCAGATCGGGATCGTCGGAGTCGAGGATCTCGTCGAGCTGACGGCCGAGATCGACGAGCAGTTCCGGGACGCTGTCGTGGAAAGCCTGGGCATAGGTGCCGTCGCTGCGGCGACGAACGGCCCTTTTGCGAAAGATCATGAGCTCTGCTGTTCCATCGTGGCCCAAAGGCCGTGGCTGTGAAGCCGGTGGACGTCGGCCTCGGCCTCGGTTCGGTCTCCCGAGCTGACAACGGC
>CAZYLX010000760.1:0-2313 GCA_964648595.1 uncultured Acidimicrobiaceae bacterium | reverse complement strand
CCACACCCGGCAGATGCACTTCCGCTTTGCCGACCCGCTGCGGGAGCCGGCGCAACGAGCGCGGCGTCCAACTCGGCGACCACCTCAGACCTTCCCGGCCCGGTGACAGGTCTTTCGGCTGCGTGGGCCGGAGCCGGCAACATCAATGCCATCACGGTTGATTGGACCGCTCCCGCATTCGACGGCGGCACTAGCGTGACGCTCACCGGATATGTCGTCACCATCTCGCCGGCAATCGAGAACGCCATTCCTGTGGTGGATCCGGGCGAGACCTCTGTCGTGATCGGCGGCCTCGTGCAGGGAACGACCTACACGGTCACCGTCGCTGCTCAGAACCAGCTCGGCGACAGCACTGGTGCCAGCGCTGCCCCCGTCCTGGTCCCGACGACTCCCGGCACCGTCACCAACCTCGTAATCGAACAGTCGCCGCCGTTCAGCGAAAATGTGATCCTGACATGGGATCTACCAGAGAGTGATGGTGGCTCACCGATCACCGGCTACACGATCACGGTCGACGATCGTGCGCCGTTGGTCGTTTCCGCCGTCACCGTGACCGCCAGCTTCGGCGACTTGTCGGTTGGCGATCACAACATCACGATTTCGGCCATCACTGCCGCTGGTCCAGGAGCCGTTGTCACGTCTCCGAACTTCGAAGTGAAAGCGTTCCCACCGTTCGATTCCGAGGAAGCGTTCGTCATCCAGATCTACGCCGATTTCCTCCGACGGGTTCCCGACGCTGGCGGCCTGGCCTTCTGGACGGCGCGGGTCGCTGATGACGGCTCCAACGTGCAGGAAATCATCGAGGCGTTCATGCGCTCGCCTGAGTTCAGCCCCCGCCGCTCCGTTGCTCGTCTCTATTTCGCCTACTTCAATCGACAGCCCGACAAGAGCGGCTTCGATTTCTGGACTCGTCAGATCGCAACAGGCGCTGGGACACTCGAGAGTGCATCGCAATCCTTTGCCCTCTCGCCCGAGTTCGCACGCACCTACGGCAGCCTGACCGACGCCGAGTTCGTCGTACTCGTCTACAACAACGTCCTCGGGCGCAGACCTGACCAAGCAGGTTTCGTGTTCTGGCTCGATCAACTCAACCGCGGCCTGCAACGAGGCCGTTTGATGACCTTGTTCAGCGAGTCTCCCGAAAACATCGAGCTCAGCCGAGCGGCGGTCGACGTCACCGTCACCTACGACGGCATGTTGCAGCGGGAGGCCGATGCGTCCGGCTTCCTCTTCTGGCGAGACCAGATCGCCGGGGATCCGAACTCGCTGACGACGCTCATTCGACAGTTCTATTTCAGCCCCGAGTACGCCGGGCGCATCACCGGCTGAGGGAGTTCCTTCAGGGTTGGCGTTTACTCCTTCGATTCCGCGCCAGTCACCTCGCCCAGACTGCTAGTCTCACCACACCCGGCGTCTGTAGGAGCACAAAGCGTGAGTACGATTGACACTGTCCAAGCTCGAGAAGTCTTGGACTCGCGAGGCAACCCCACCGTTGAAGTCGAGATCACTCTCGACTCTGGAGCAACCGGCCGTGCGCTGGTGCCTTCTGGCGCCTCCACCGGGCAGTTCGAAGCTGTCGAGCTGCGCGACGGTGGTGACCGCTACGTGGGCAAGGGCGTGCTGTCCGCCGTTGGCAACGTCAACACCTTGATCGCTGACACGCTCATCGGTATGTCGGCCACAGATCAGCGAGGCATCGACACCTCCCTCATCGACCTCGACGGCACCCACAACAAGGGCCGGCTCGGCGCCAACGCCATTCTCGGTGCCTCGCTCGCCACGGCTCGGGCTGCCGCAACACATCTCGACTTGCCGCTGTATCGGTACATCGGGGGCGTCAACGCCCATGTTCTGCCCGTACCGATGATGAACGTCTTGAACGGTGGCGAGCACGCCGACAACAACATCGATTTCCAAGAGTTCATGATCATGCCCGTCGGTGCCGCTTCCTTTTCTGAGGGCCTCCGATGGGGCGTCGAGACCTACCACGCACTCAAGAAGGTCTTGTCGGAACGAGGACTGGCCACTGCGATCGGTGACGAGGGTGGATTCGCTCCGAACCTCGGCTCGAACGAAGAAGCAGTTCAGCTCCTGATGGACGCCATCGAGAAGGCGGGCCTCACGCCCGGCACCGACATGGCAATCACCAGTGACGTCGCCAGCACCGAGTTCTACCGCGATGGCGAGTACCACCTTGCAGGCGAGGGCCGAACGTTGTCGCCTGCGGGGATGGTCGACATGCTCAGCGAGCTGGTCGACAAGTACCCCATCGTTTCGGTCGAAGATGGCATGGCCGAAGAGGATTGGGACGGC
>CAZYLX010000759.1:0-2314 GCA_964648595.1 uncultured Acidimicrobiaceae bacterium | reverse complement strand
GTGTCGGCAGCGAGCACCAGCGGGCGGTCGACGTCGTCGAGTGGTGGGCTGTCGCCCTCGGCGGCGACCGTGCTCGGCTCGACACCGACGAAGGCGGCAGCCTCGCTGATGGTTGACGGCGTGAGGCTTCGAACACCGTCGGCGGTCTGGTCGACCAGCACGTTGCCGACAACCCGGACCTGTCGGTCCTCGCCGAAGAATGGTGTACCAAAGCCACCGGCGGTGTAGCGAAGACCGAACTTGCCGTTGGCGCTGTGGCGTGCGGCAGCGACAACGGCATAGGCAAGGCGATGGAAGTCAAGGCGGCTTTCCACATACCCGTCCGGGATCGGCCCGAGGCGATTCCACGGTCCCAACCATCGGGCTCGGGCGAACGCCTGGAGCTCGGTGTCGGCGCCCGCTTCTGCCTGCCAGGTCTTGGCTCCTTCGGAGCCCGGAACAACCGTGGCGGCCGCATCAGCGGCCCCGAGGTTCGCCGGATCGTCGGCAAAGAAGTCGCCGTCGTCGACTGCTGGTGGGGATGGTTCGAGAACGCGGACATCCCAGCCTGGATTCACCCGGCTGGTGGCCTCGCGAGCAGGGTGTCGGTGGGCCGTGAGGTCATGCATGTTGTTCCTCTGGTTGATCGTCTGTTGATGCGCAGCGAATCGGATGAGCGGTCACCTCGCCCGATTCGACCATGTCGTCGTGTTCGTCCGCCATCGATTCGTACCAGCGCCCGTAGGCCTTCGCACCGGGACCAGCGGTGATTCCGTGGAGGAAGATGCTGCCGAGCACGGTCCACGAGACGATCGTGAGAATCGAGTCCGCAGCTGAGTCGGATTCCGGTCCTGCTTCTTCGGCGATGATGAGGGCAAACACGATCGATGCGATTCCTCGTGGCCCGAACCAGCCCAAGAACACCACCGTGCGCCAATCAGGACGAGCAGAGAACGTTGCGATCGCGACCGGGAGCATGCGGCCGATGGTGAGGCTTCCGATCACACAGAGCGCAATGCCGATCGTGAGATCGGATGCCGCGGTCGGAACAAGCACGTTGCCGAAGATGAAGAACGTCAGCGCGGCCAGGAGCCGACTGGTGTCCTCGGTGTATTCGACGCTGACAGTGGACCGTTCCGAGCGGGCTCCGAACATCAGGCCGGCGACGAAGACAGCGATGAAGCTGTTGCCGTCGGCAGCCGTTGCACCGGCAAATGCCATGGCAGCAAAGGCCAGTGTCGTGAGCTGGGCGTAGATTCCGTCGACCCAGCCCCTTGCGGTGGCTGCCTCGAGAGCGATGGCTCCCAGGAGGCCGATGGCCAGGCCGATGACCACACCGAAACCGATCTGTCTCGCCGCGAACTCGACCCAGAAGCGGGTTTCTGCCTCCTCCCCGGCCGCCAGGGCGGCGAAGAGGAAGACAGCGGGTAGCGCGATCCCATCGTTCAACCCCGACTCGACATTGAGCCCTTGGCGAATGCGTTCCGGCACTGATTTCTCCTCGACGACCGCCTGCCCCAGGGCTGCATCGGTCGGGGCGAGAATCGCGGCGACAAGGGCTGCGTCCCAAATCCCGATCCCGGGGAGGAGCAGCGCGACCATGAAGGTGCCGAGAGCAATGGACAGGGGGAGGCCAATACCGAGAAGGCGAGCCGGCAGGCCGAGTTCCCGCCGCAGTGCCATGGTGTTGATGCGAGCTGCGTCGCTGAACAGGATCAGGCCAAGTGTGACCTCGGCCAGCAGCGTGACCGACTCGGGTTCGAGCGCAGCATCGACGAGCCCGAGCGACTCGGTGGCGATCCCGGCGACAACGAACACCATCGGCATGGTGATCGAGGTCCCTTCGAGCCTGCGGCTCACCAGGCCGAAGCCGATGACCACCGCGGCGATGGTGCAGATCTGGATCGCGTCCATGGCGATTCAGAGGAGGAACGCGTCGGTGGAGACCTCGACGAGCGCTGGGCCCTCGTGCGCGATCGCTCGGGCCAGCACCGCTGAGAGCTCGGACCGCTCCGTCACGCGGTGACCTTGGACTCCACACAATTCTGCCATGGCAGCGAAATCGGGATTCACCAAGCTGGTCTGCCAGACGTCGAACTCGACCGCCCACTGTTTCTCAGTATCCAATTTGCGGAACGGGGTAATATAAAACTCAGCGATAAAATGAAGCTTATCACCTGCTTTTAAATTTCGAGCTCCGCCATAAGCAGAGACAGGAACAATCCCATTAGTTGCCTTTGAAACATTGATTCCGCCCTTGTTGTCGTTACCCCAGGATTTCGGAAAATTCAATGGCAAGAAATTATAATATATATTGACCAACGGACGTACGAAT
>CAZYLX010000758.1:0-2316 GCA_964648595.1 uncultured Acidimicrobiaceae bacterium | reverse complement strand
CGGGGCGGTGCGCTACGAGTAACCACCGGTCGGGACGGTCGTGAGTGGATTTGTATCACTTTCACTGACACGGGCGATGGAATACACCCCGAGGACTTGCCGCTCGTCTTTGAGCCATTCTTCACTACCAAGGCTCCGGGCATCGGCACTGGTATCGGCCTGTCGACGACCTACGACAGCGTCAGCGTCGCCGGTGGTTCAATCACCGTCGAATCGGTGCTCGGCAGAGGCACGACGTTCACAATCGTGCTCCCG
Organism: uncultured Acidimicrobiaceae bacterium; assembly: GCA_964648595.1. GTDB lineage: Bacteria > Actinomycetota > Acidimicrobiia > Acidimicrobiales > SZUA-35 > SZUA-35. The sequence goes on along the minus strand of CAZYLX010000758.1, from coordinate 2,061 downwards.
ACCACCGCAGAGAAGCCGATAGAAGTGGAGGCAGACGGCCGCCAAGTCGAGCACCAGATGGGCGCGACAATCCTGGTCGTCGAAGACGAACCGGACGTCCTGGCTTTGTCTGTCGACACATTGAGCGAGTTCGGCCACCACGTCGTTTGGGCCAGCGACGCCTTCGCAGCCCTCGCCCTGATCGACAGCGGGCAGGTCGTTGACCTTTTGTTGACCGATGTCGTCATGCCGAGCATGTCTGGCCCCGAGCTCGCACGCGAAATCATGGCTCGGCGGGGCAGCATGCCAGCGGTCTTCATGACGGGCTACGCCGACGGCACCGATATCGCCGGCCACGGCATCGAGCCAAAGAACATTCTCCGTAAGCCGTTCACCGAGCACGACCTCGCTCGAGCAGTCAACACTCAATTAGGCGATGCACCGTGAGCTCCTCGTCCCCGCCGGTGCCTCTAGTTCGAGCTCGACGTGTTCTGGTCGTTGATGATGACGCCGATGCTCGGTGGCTAGCCGCTGATGCACTCGTCGAGCACGGCTTTGAGGTCAGCCAGGCCGAGGATGGGCATCGAGCCCAGGAGCAAGTAGCAGGTCGCTCTCCGGACCTCGTCGTCCTCGACCTCGGCCTCCCGGGAGTTTCCGGGCTTGATGTTCTCAGATGGCTGCGCTCCACAGGGGACGTTCCTGTCATCGTGCTCACCGGTCGAGGGGATAGCTCTGACCGAGTTGTCGGCTTGGAGCTCGGTGCGGATGACTATGTCGTCAAGCCATTCGACCCGCGCGAACTTGTAGCCAGGGTCAACGCCGTGTTGCGGCGAGGGCATGTTGGCGAGGATCTCCAACTTGACTTCGGGGACCTCGTGATTGATGTTCGGAGCCGCGATGTCCTCGTTCACGGCAGCGAGGTTGAGCTCACCGCAAAGGAGTTTGACCTGCTGACCTGCATGGCGACGACGCCTCGGCAGGTCTACTCGAGAGCGCAACTGCTGGACCAGGTATGGGGCTCCTCCGCAAAGTGGCAAGACTCCCGAACAGTCGATGAACACATCTACCGTCTTCGAGCCAAGATCGAAGCGGAACCCAGCAAGCCTCGATGGATCGCCACGATGCGCGGCGCTGGCTATCGATTCATCCCCTAATGGAGCGGCCGTGACCGATCAACAACCTCACGATCTTGCGATGTGCTCAAGCTCGCCCGACCCCCTGACCCGTCCTCGAAAGGTGCTGTTGACGCTCCGTTGATCGAGCCTTGGACGCACCGTGACGCGATACCACAACAGTCGGGGTCCGAGGCCTGCAAGACGCGGCCGAACAGACGGAAGGAGAGATGGACACAATGATGGCTCGACGAATCTTTGCCGTGTTCTTCGGTGTGCTTGGCCTGATCGTTGGTTCTGCGCTGATCGCAGGAGCGGTCTGGCTGGGGAACGAGGACCGTGATGATGACGGTTTCTATGTGACGGACTCATCCCAATTCGAACGAGCTACTCATGCGATCGTGTCCGGCGACTTCGATCAGCTCACCGAAGTGCCATCGTGGCTTGCCGATCTGGTCACCGATCCAGTCGACGTCCGAATCGAGGGGTCGAGTGCCGAGGGTGATTCGCTCTTCCTTGGAATCGCGGCAACAGAGGATGTCGACCGCTACCTATCAGGTGTCGCCTACGACGAAGTGAAGAGCCTGGACGTCGACGGCCGCACCATCGACAGCGTCGAGTATGCCGGTCGCGAAGGCACCGGAACGCCAACGGCGCCAGGGGACGAGGATTTCTGGGAGGTATCGACCGAAGGTGTCGGACTCCAGAGCGTTCAGTGGTCGCTCGAGCGGGGAAACTGGACCGCGGTCGTCATGAACGTCGACGGCTCCGCCGGAGTGAACGCCGATCTCAGCTTCGGAGCAAACATCTCCAACATCGTCGCGATCGCCTGGGCCGCGTTCGCGTTCGGCGCGTTCTCGCTGGTCGGCGGCGGGTACCTGACGTACTGCGGATTCCGCAGACGCGCCGCCTTCGAAGATGTCGTGGCCGTACCGAGCGCCGACATTCCGCCACCTACAACCACGATGGT
>CAZYLX010000757.1:0-2318 GCA_964648595.1 uncultured Acidimicrobiaceae bacterium | reverse complement strand
CATGTCGATTTCTGAGACAACGTCAAACGATGGCATGGAGAAAATCTAGCGCCCCGCTAGCCTCTGCCGCTCCCAGGGTCGGTGCCCGAGTGGTCAATGGGAGCGGACTGTAAATCCGCCGGCTTCGCCTACGAAGGTTCAAATCCTTCTCGGCCCACGGGAACCTTCGGTTCCATGGAGTGTGCTCGCCGGGGCTCGCAACTCTTGTTGCGGGTCACCGGCTGCTCCAGTTTCGCCTCTGCAAACCCCGGGTTTCTGACCCTCAGTTTCGCGGTCCTCAGCCCCTGGTTCGGCTTGCCGACGCTCGGTCAGAGGAGTTCGCGCCACTCTTGACTGCGGAGTCGCTGAATCCGTTCTTCGGCGGGCGGATGCGTCGAGAACAGGTTCGCCATGTTGACCTTGCGATTCGCCAACGGGTTGATGATGTAGTGCGAGGCCTGGGGCGGCGGAACTTCGGAAACGATCTGCATCGAGTACCCATGCAGCTTCTCCAGCGCTCGAGCCAACGACTCACCATCGTTCAGCATGATCGCTGCCCGTCGATCGGCTTCGAATTCTCGGCTCCGGCTGATCGCGCTCTGGATGAGACCAGCCGCCATCGGTGCGAGGAACGCAAAGGCGAGCATCACGATCGGGTTGCCGTTGTTCCGATCTCGGCGATTCCCACCAAGCGCCCCGCTCCAGATCGCCATGTTTGCCGCGTAGCTGATGGTCGTCGCAATCGCAGCTGCCACCGAGCCCGTCAGAATGTCGCGATTGCGAACGTGGGCAAGCTCGTGAGCCAGAACACCTTGAATCTCTTCCCAACTGAGCGTGCGCAACAGACCTTCGGTCACACAAATCGCCGCATGGTTCGGGCCTCGGCCGGTGGCAAAAGCATTCGGCTGCTGCTCGGGCGACACGTACAGCTTGGGCATTGGCATGTCAGCTGCTTGAGTGAGCTGACGCATCACGGCGTAGTACTTCGGCAGCTGAGCCTCGGATGCTTCGACGGCTTTCGCAGACCGGATAGCCATCTTGTCGCTGAAGAAGAAGCTGAAGCCGACCATGCCCATGGCGAATACGAAGGCGATGGTGAGCCCGCCTCGACCGAAGAACGAGCCAGCCAACATGATGAGTCCGGCCATCAACCCGAGCAGGACTGCAGTCTTCATTCCGTTCTTCATGCAGGGAGAACGTTATGTCGAGATCGCAGGTTCCCGAAAGGGGTGCTGCCAGGAGCAACGCTCTAGCGTTCCGAGGATGCAGATCTTCGGCGTTGTCAACGCCTCACCGGACTCGCTCGCAGACTTCTCGATCGCGACGACGGGTCCCGCCGCGGCGGCCTACGCCCAGAAGCTGCTGGCCGACGGAGCAGACCACATCGATCTCGGCGGCCAGGCGTCACACGGCGCGGCAGCGGAGATCACCCCAGACGCAGAATGGGCCATTCTCGCCGAGCCACTTACCGCGATCGTCGAGCTCGGCGTCACCGTCAGCGTCGACACCTGGCAGGTCGAAACGGCCAGACGGGCCTTCGACGCCGGAGCAACCGTCCTGAATGCTGCCGATGCCTTGCAGGACCCGGCAATGCTCGAGTTCGCGGCCGAACGAGAATGCGCCGTCGTCCTGCCGTTCATACTCGGGCCTGACCCCCGTCATCTCAAGCACGTCGAAGGCGATCCCGTGGACGTGATGGTGTCATGGTTCGACGAACGACTCCGTGAGATGGACCGCTTCGGCCTGCGAAAGCGCTGCTATCTCGACCCCGGCACCGGCTTCGCGCCCGCCGGCTGGGAATGGTCTGACCGATACGAATACCAGAAGAAGGTCTACACCGGGCTCGATCGACTCCGCGCGTTTGACCTCCCCGTCTATGTTCCGGTCCCGTGGAAGCAGACCGAGGACCGAATGGAGCTCCTCGACATCGCCCTTCGCCACGACCCCGAGTTCACCAGGGCCCACTATCCAGCTCAGATCCGTGCCCGACATGCTGAGTTGGTGACCCGCAAGGGGTGACGGGTCGACGAGGTCGCTGGCTACATCCGGGTTTGCGGTGTTCGAGATGTCACACCCCGGAAACCATCTTCTGCCCAGCGGCCGTTAGCCTTTTCCTGTTCCGTTGCGAACCACGCCGAACTCCGGCCGTCGAAACATTCGACCCCTCGCAACCTGGAGGTACACCAATGAACATCATGACGAATCGGTGGGCTCGCTTGCTCGCCGCCCTGTTTGCCTTCTCTCTCCTCGCTGCTGCCTGCGGCAGCGACGACGCCGAGGAGACAACTGACACCACAACCGACTCCGGCGAGAGCGGCGACCTACCCGATCTCGACGGT
>CAZYLX010000756.1:0-2320 GCA_964648595.1 uncultured Acidimicrobiaceae bacterium | reverse complement strand
TGCCGGACCCTTCCTCGACAGGATTGATGATCACATCGGCCATCGTCTGGAGGCGGCGCAGGGCTGATCCAGCGAACGATCCGATGACGGTGGCGCGTGTGCTCTTCGCTCCGTCGAGCACCGCGACGTTGACCGTTCCACCAACCACCACATGCAGATCGGGTCTGGCCTCCGCGAGGTCGATGCAGTGAGCAGCCGCTTGGCGGTTGGGCGGATGGTCAGAACCAAGGAAGACGATGATCGGTCGCTGATCATCTGGACGGCCGATGTCCAGCAGGAACCGCTGGCGGGCGGCCAGCCGTTCGGCCGAAGTGCAAGGTTGGATGACCTCCGCGGCCAACGGATTGAACGCGACCACTGTCGTCGTGTCGGTCTCGAGAAGCCTCAGCTCGGCGAACCGCTCGAGGTCTTTGGCCGATGCGGCAGACACCAGCGCCGCTCGTCGGACAGCCGCGGCTTCACTTGCCGCGGCCCGACTCGCGACCCAATCGCCGCCGTCACGCCCTGCGAACAATGTGGCCTTCAGATCGGTTTCGACGTTGAAGGCGTCGTAGACGACGGGTGGCAGTCCGTGATCGGGAAGGGCAGTCGCGAGAAAGGGGTGGCTGAGCACAACAGCGTCGGCCTTCGTCAACTGTGCTCGGAGCTCCTTGCCGAAACTCGGTGTCGCCGGCCAGAGCTCAGATGACGCAACATCGTCGATCGGCGAGCCGAGCAGCGTGGCCATTGCGAAGTCGGCTTTCAGGTGGGCCTGGCTCCTCCCGACCGACACGTGGGTGACGCTGTCGCTCGTTCGGCGGCGGTGAAGGCCTCCGGGAGCCACGCGGTTGGTCAAGCTGAGAACGGTCGGTTCCCAGCCGTTGGCGGCGAGACCGGCGGCCATTCCGCGGAGTCGTCGCTGGCCGCCACTCTGGACTGGATCGGCTGGGAACGTCGAGAGCAACAGCACACGTGGGCGTGGCGTCGAGTCGGTGACATGGTTGATCAGCTCGAGCATGGGAGCCCACGACAGGGCACGGACCGTGTCACGAGCGGCGCGCCCCATTCGTTCGGTTCGGGCGGGATCGGCCAGCAGGGAGCGCATGGCGGCGGCCAGCAACGGAACCTTGGGGTGCACGATCAGGCCAGTGCGGCCATGGATCACCTGCTCAGCAATGCCGCCGCTGTCACTCGTTGTGATCACGGCGGTTCCCGCTGCCATGGCCTCTGCCGCCACCAACCCGTAGTCCTCGTCGATCGGGGCCAAAACGACAGCGCTGGCCGCTGCAAGGTTGGCCTGAAGATCGTCGTCGTCGAGTCGGCCGACAATGCGCACACCCTTGCCGGCCAAGTTGCTGAGCTCGGCAGCAAGCGGACCCTCGCCGGCCACCACGAGCTCGGCCGAGGCCATTCCTGGGAGGCGGCGGGCCGCGCCGAAGGAGCGCAAGATGAGATCGAATCGCTTCGCTCGATCGAGGCGGCCAAACGTGAAGAGGAAGGGTTGTCCGGTCGACGTGCCCACTGCGGCCATAGCCGACCGATCGTGATCGATCGTCAGGTCGCCGAGTGGCGGGATGATCGAGATCGCCCGGCTCGGATCGACGTAGTTCGGCCGCCCGGCAACCGTCTCCGACACGGCGGCCTCGGCGACGAGGCGATCGCGGGCGATGCCGTCCAGCCGTTGCACGACGGCCCGAGCGAAAGGTCCGGGAAAGGCAACGACCGAGTCTCCCACTCGGTGTGCTGCTGTCTCGCCGGCCCAGCGAATGAGCTCGTCAATGTTGTCACCGCAGTTCTCGAGTCCCTGACTGAGGTCGGCGGGCAGGACTCTGGCGAGGTGAGAGGGATAGTGTTCGTACAGCCCTCTCAGCGGGTGGTTGAGATGGCGAATGTGGCAGTCGTGTCGGACCATGAACGACGGGTATTTGCCGGAGATCACGACGTCGTAGCCCGACAGGTCCAGCCCGTGGAACATGGAGTAGGACGCCAAGACCTCGGCCAGATCTGCCTCCGGGCTGACTTTCGCCACCAGCTCAGCGTCGTGTCCGGCGTCGACGAGTGCAGCCGTGAGCGAGCGCCAGTGCCGTTCGTTGCCGCCTTCGACTCCGGAGACCGGTAGGGGAGTGACCACCGCGATGCGGCGACTCGTTGCCGTCGAGAGAGGCCCGGTCACGCCGTGCCCTCTTCGCCGCGTTCGACAGTGTCGTTCTCGACAGCGCCGGTTTCGACCGCGGTTTCAACGATGCGGTCGAGCGCAGCATCGACAGAGCCTGCGGAACGAACGAGTTGGTCGGCGCGGCGTTGCTCGATCCGCTGTCGAAGCTGTCGACTGCGCGGGTGA
>CAZYLX010000755.1:0-2320 GCA_964648595.1 uncultured Acidimicrobiaceae bacterium | reverse complement strand
GGAGGTCCCCTTTGATCTTGCCGTGGTGATCCCGCTCCACGGTGGAGCGGCCTACGTCGAAGAATCACCGGGGTTGGGCGACGAGTTGGGCTTCATCCCCACCAACAACGCCACGATGCAATCCACGGTCAAGCCCAACATCTTCGTGCTCGGCGACGCAGCCGACGTGCCAACATCGAAGGCCGGTTCGGTCACCCACTTCGAGGGCGAGGTGTTGGTCGAGAACATGGCATCCTTCCTCGATGGCAACGAGCTCGAGGCCGAGTTCGATGGCCATGCAAACTGCTTCATCGAGACCGGCTTCTCCAAGGCACTGCTCATCGACTTCAACTACGAGACCGAGCCACTTCCGGGGCACTACCCCAGTCCTCTCGGGCTGCCGTTGTTGAAGGAGTCCCGGGTCAACCATCTCGGGAAGCTGATGTTCCAGTCGTTCTATTGGCATGGCCTGCTCCCGGGCCGCGACATTCCCGGCATCGGCGCCACCATGCCGACTGCAGGTAAGAAGAAGGTCTCGAGCTAAGAGCCGCAGGACCACGATTCGCGCCATCCGGCGCAAAAGGAAAGGACACAGCAATGCCAACGAAGATCCTGGCCGGTACAGAGGTCGAGCTCAACGACGAGGGATTCTTCGTCGACGCCAATCAGTGGACAGAAGCGATGGCGACCGAGCTCGCCGACGAGTGGGCCGTGCCGACGCCGCTCACCGAGCAGCATTGGACGGTGCTCCACTTCATGCGTTCGGAGTACTTCGACAAGGGCACGGGCCCGACGGTCCGCAAGCTCGGCAAGACCTCGGGCGTCACGGTGAAGGAGCTCTATCAGCTCTTCCCGAAGGGGCCGGCCAAACTCGCCGCCCGCTGCGCCGGTATTCCCAAGCCACGCGGCTGCATCTAGCCCAACCAATCGAACGAGGAAGCAGAAATGACTACAACCGAGACCGCACCGATTGCGGCAACCGCTGAAAAGCCGGAACCGATCGAGAAGGTTTCGATCATCATCTCCAAGGGCTCACTCGAGGAGATCTATCCGGGCCTGATCATGGCGAACGGAGCAAGAGCAGAAGGCATCGACGCCAACCTGTTCTTCACGTTCTTCGGCATGGACGCCATCCACAAGAAGCACCATGAGCGCATCAAGGTGGCAACGGTCGGCAACCCCGGCTTGCACATCCCCACCTGGGCCGGTGGGTTGCCAGGCGTCTCATCGCTGATGACCAAGTACATGGAACATCAGATCGAAGGGCTCGACATTCCCGACATTCCCGAGTTCGTTGAAATGATCTCCGACACCGGTGCCGGGCTCTATGCCTGCCTTGCGTCGGTCGACCTCTTCGGCCTCGACAAGGACGACCTCATCGACGAAGTCGACGACATCATCACCGTCGGCGAGTTCTACGAGATGGCAGCAGGCGGCCAGATCATCTTCACCTGAGTCGACCGGTCTCGCCGGGTGGTTTCGCATGTGCCTTGCCGAAACCTTGTCGTTGAACTGACCCCGGCTTGCCGGTGATCGTGCTTCGTGGAAGTCCCCACACAAGGAGACTTCCATGGCCACCTCACCTGCCCCTTCGCCGCGTCGAGCCCGTCGGTTCGTTCGCGTTCTCACCCTTCCCGTCCTTGCGACGGGATTGGTCAGCGCTTGTCTGGCCGATCCCGGCGAGGACACCGCGGCCGACAGCATCGAAACGGCGTTGACGCTGCCCGACCTGCTCGACTACCGCTCACTCGACGGCTCGGGGAACAACCTGGCCGATGTCGCACTTGGTCAGGCCGGATCGATCTACATCCGGATCGCCGAGGCGAACTACGCCGACGGAATCGGTGCGCTCGAAGACCGCCCAGCCGAGCGATACCTGAGCAATCGGGTGTTCAACGACACGAACCAGAACATCTTCTCCGAGAACGGGGTGACCCATTGGGCCTTCGTCTGGGGACAGTTCATCGACCACACGATCGCCAATCGTGAAACCACCGACGATGAGGACCTGCTCATCGAGTTCGATGCCGATGATCCGCTCGAGGACTTCACCAACGACCTCGGCGGTATCAGCACCACTCGGTCGGCGGCCGCCGATGGAACCGGAGTCGACTCGGCCCGGCAGCAGGTCAACCTTCTGAGTTCCTACATCGATGCGTGGGCGGTCTACGGCGGCAGCGAGGAACGGCTGGATTGGCTTCGTGAAGGCATCGTCGACGGCGATCCCACCAACAATTCGGCCACCCTGCTCACCGACGAGGGCTACCTGCCAATGGTCACGGCCCGAGCTGATGTCGATGCACCAGACACCGATCTCATGGGTCGGCTGTTCGGTGATCCG
>CAZYLX010000754.1:0-2320 GCA_964648595.1 uncultured Acidimicrobiaceae bacterium | reverse complement strand
GAAGAGGTTGCCGCCGTTTCGGACGGGCCAAAGTGGTTCCAGGTCTACACCTGGAAGGATCGTGGGCTCGTGAAGGAGCTCGTCGACCGGGCAGACGTCGCCGGCTACGAGGCTCTGGAGCTGACTGTCGACACGGCCGTACTCGGACGCAGGGAGCGTGATGTCCGCCGTGGCTACACGCTGCCGCCAAAGATCGGCCTCGGCACGATCGTCGACGGAGCCATCCACCCCGGTTGGACCCTCGATTTCCTTCGCAACGAACCGATCACCTTCTCGAATGTGGTCGGTCGACAGGAGGACGACGGCTCGAGTGCGGTGTCACTGGCTGAGCACGTCAATGCACAGTTCGATGCGGCGCTCTCCTGGGACGACGTCGAGTGGTTGGCCTCGATCTGGGACAAGCCGATCATCTTGAAGGGTGTGCAATCGGTTGCCGATGCAAAGCAAGCCGTTGCCTCGGGAGTCGCAGGCATCAAACTGTCGAACCACGGCGGCCGGCAGCTCGACGATGCCCCGAACAGCATCGAGATGGTTGAACCTGTCGCCCAGGAAGTCGGCGGGCAGATCGCCATCATTTGTGAAGGCGGTGCTCGCCGAGGCAGCGATATCGTCAAGGCGATCGCCCTCGGTGCTGACGCAGTCGCCATTGGCAGGCCCTACCTCTACGCGTTGGGCGCGGCCGGGGAGCGAGGGGTCGACCATCTCATCGGCCTGTTCGAAGACGGCTTGCGCCGCACCATGGCGCTGACCGGCGCCAAGACCATTGGCGACATCGATCGCGATCTGGTGGTCTGGAAGTCCTGAGCTGCCCTCACACGAACGTGGCGAATTCCTCGAGTGAGAACCGTTCGCTGCGGAGCCCATTCACTGCTGCATCCGGATCGGCATGCCCGATCGCCACGCCACAGAACAAGCGCTCCTCTTCTGGAGCGCCAACGAACTCGCTGATCGCTCCTTGCCACATCGCCCATGCTTCCTGCGGGCACGTGTCGATACCGGCCTCCTGCGCAAGGAGCATGAAGGTCTGGAGGAACATGCCGAGGTCGGACCACTGCGGCGGCCCCATCTGGTGGTCGACGAAGCAGAAGATCGCGGCCGGAGCGCCGAAGAAGTCGTAGTTCTTCAGCATCTGACCCAAACGGGCTTCCTTGTCGTCGCGGGCGATGCCCAGGGTGTCGTACATCTGCATGCCAATCGTGAACCGCGAGGTCTTGTACGGCTCCTTCAACCCTGGCGGGTAGATCTCGTACGCGGCTTCTTCCATGTCGCGATCGGTGAGCATCTCGCGGAAGCGGATCATCGAGTCGCCGTTCACGACATAGATCCGCCATGGCTGCACGTTGCCTCCAGAGGGGGAGCGCGATGCCTTGGTCAGGAGCTCGCCGATGGCCTCGCTCGACACGGGTGTACTGAGGAACTCCCGGATGGATGAGCGGCGATCAACAGCAGTGGAGACGTTCATGGCCGAACGATCGCAGGCGAGCCGTCGACGGGCAAATTCCGATCGGCTGCGTCAGGAGGGCTTCGCAAGCGCTTGCAGGTGGGCCAGGTCGAACCCAGCCAGCTTCTTGTATTCGTTGGCCTCTTGCTCGAGCTCCTCGGTGGAGACGCACGTATGGCGGTCGACGCATGACCCGTCGCACCGATCGGCGACCCACTGCATCACTCGTTCGGGGCCGGCCTGTCGGTTCGCCAACACGATCTTTGCTGTTGGTTCCCGCCGGTCGGCTTCGTATGCCGCGAGCGCGGCGACGTGCTCGTCTCCGTTTGCAGCCAACGCGATCGTGAGCGCTTCACCATCGAGAATGGCTTGGCTACTTCCGTTGCTCCCATTGGGTCGCATCGGGTGGGCGGCGTCACCGAGCAGTGTGACCCGCCCATCACTCCATCGGTCCAGCGGGTCACGGTCTGACATTGGGAACTGATAGGCCACCCGGGTGGAGGCGATCAGTTGCCCGACATCGAGCCAGTCCCAGTTCCAGTCGGCGAACTTCGCAGCAATCGTGGCGACGTCGACCTCGGCGTTCCAATCCGCCGTCGCCGTGTCGGCCTCGACCGGCTCCTCAGCCACCCAGTTGATGAGCGTCGTGGCCCCGGGCTCGAGTGGCTCGCGAATCGGGTAGACGACTGCCTTCTTCTTGTCGTGACCGGCCATGAACATCTCGCGCCCGTCGCCGAACGCCGGCGCTTCGACTGCGCCTCGCCAGAGCATCAAGCCGCTGTAGACCGGCGGGCCCTCGTTCGGGACGAAGTGTCGGCGCACCGTCGAGTGGAGCCCGTCGGCACCGACCAGCACGTCGCCGGTCGCGGTGACGGCGAC
>CAZYLX010000753.1:0-2323 GCA_964648595.1 uncultured Acidimicrobiaceae bacterium | reverse complement strand
TGCCCGGGAAACACTGTGCGGCGAGGCTCACCATCAGCGATGACTCGTCGTCCATCGACGAAGACCTGCTCGATCCCCCACGCAGGAACTCCCGGTTCAGCGACTGTGGCCCGGTCGATGATGGTCGCTGGATCAAAGATCGTGATGTCGGCGTCGGCCCCGCGCTGCAGGCGACCCTTTCGCTTCATTGCCGGAATCATGGCCTCGGTCCTTGCCGTCGGCAAGCTCGTCATCTTGGCCAACGCCGTTGAAAGATCGAGCACGCCACGATCGCGCACATAGCGTCCGAGCAGCCGGCTGAACGTGCCGCTGGCCCGAGGGTGGTTGTTGAGGTCGTCGGTGAGAATGGCATCGGACCCGACCATGACCCATGGCTTGGTCAAGGCCAGATCGATCTCCGCTTGATCAATCGATCCCAGGGCAGCGACGAGCTTGTTCTCGGCAAACGCAGCGTCGTAGCTCGCTTCGGTGAGGGTTTCGCTCGTGCCCGCCACCTGGAGATCGCTATAGGTCAGGCCATACCGACCCTGCCAATCGCCAACGAAACGGAAACTCTGAAGGGTGGTTGCCCAGAAGTCATAGGGATACACGCAGGCGGTTGCGTCGACGCCATCGGCTCGAGCCGCCTCGATGGCGGCGATGGCCTCGACCATGTGATTCGTTGCGCCCGTGCTGTGGAAGTGGGAGATGTGGACCCCGATTCCATTGCGCCGCCCGAGCTCCAACGCCTCGACGACCCCGGCCAAGCTCGTCGCAGGGTCGCTGCTCCGAGTGTGGAAGAACGCGGTGTGTCCGAAGTCGGCGGCAACAGCGGCCAACGCTTCCATCTCTGCTGTCGACGTTGCCGGGGAATACTCGGGAGAGAATGCAACCCCGGCGAAGCCGGCGCTGAGGCTCTGTTCAGCCAGATCGGCGAATGCGGCAATCTGGGCTTCGTCAAGGGCGACGTCGGGCCGAGCCTCGAGATCCTCGCCTCGAAGGAAGTGCTGGTGGAACGCTCCGCCGAAATGGATCGGCGAAGCGCCGATGTAGCGCTCGAAAAACGCCGGTGCGTAGTTGTTGACCCCGTGCATCGCGAGATTGGTCGTGACACCATCAGCGGCCTTGGTCCACACCCCGAAAGGATTCGGCTCATAGGACAAGATGTCGATGAAGCCAGGACTGATCACACGGCCGGTCCCGTCGATCTCGACTTCAGCCGGCAGCGGGTTGCCTGAGGTAATCGCAGTGATCACACCACCGTTCAAGCCAACGGCGAGCACCCCGTCGAACCCGGACATCGGATCGATCACTCGACCGTTGCGAATGACGACGTCGAAAACGTGGGTGGAGAGGTCAACCTCAGGTCCGGCATCTGCCATCGCTGGAGGTTCGGAGAGTTGCGGTGGCGGAGTCGATGTGGAGGTCGATGGCGCCGAAGCCTCGCCGTTGCCGGTCGATCCCGGTGCTGGCGCTGAGCCGGTGGCCTCGACGAGCACCGGCTCACGTGGCAACTTCCAACCGATGCCGGCGGCGGCCGCTCCGAACCCGAGCGAGATGAGCAAGCGCCGCCGCACGTTCGGCTGAGGCGGAGGCGGTCGGCCAGGCATTCGAGGAAGCGTAGGGCCGAGAGATCCCATCGCCGAGTCACGAGGGTCGACTGATTCGTTGGCGAACGACGACGTCGGAGATCACAGCACCGAGAAGCCGGAGCGCCATCGGCGAGCAACCAACCATCAACGGTTCGGCCAGCGCGCTCAATGGTTGGTCGCAGGCCGTCACCCACCGGCTGAAAGCACCTTCGTCGAGAAACGAGCTGACTCGGTGGAAGCGATGTTGCGGGTCGCCGAGCGCATCGAGTCGAACACATTCCCAGTCGGCCGATGCCGCGTGATCTCGGTGATGGTCGATCACAAGACTCGCGAGGCCGTCAAGGCCAAGACCGACGATGTCGTCGGGATCCACGGCCGGATGCCAACCTGCAGCAGCAACAGGATCGAGCCGTCGACTCGCGCCGTGGCCTGCAGGTGCCGCGATTGCGAGCTGGAGATCGGTAAGCCATCGGCCGAGCCAATACCAATCGGTTCCTGTGAGAGGTCGGGCAGTCGGTTGCTGCAGACGACGGCGAGCAAGATCGTCGAGCAGTTGGCACGAGGCCGACGCGCCGATGCGCAGGCGCCCATGCTCGATGACGAACCAGGTGGCCAATCCGGATCGATCGACGATGGCCCCAAGATGGCCCCGCGTGTCGACCGGAAGCATGAGCCCGATTGCGTCGGCCAATGCCGGTACGGGTTCAGCCAACCAATGGGCCGGGAGGTCAAGGGTGGGGAGCCGATCGATC
>CAZYLX010000752.1:0-2330 GCA_964648595.1 uncultured Acidimicrobiaceae bacterium | reverse complement strand
TCGACATCAGACCTCGAGCAATCAGCGCCCCGATCCCCGGGGACCCGCCGGTGACGATGGCGGTCTTGCCATCGACAGAGAACAGGTCGCTGATCGGAAGCGGAGACGCGCTCGGTTCGGTCATTCTTGAGCTCCTCTTGGTTCAGGTCCACTGGTGGCACCACCAGCGAAGGCTTGAGCGTTGGCCATCCATCGCTCCGCGTACTGGCCGACCACGGTGAGTTCGGTGTCTGCGACATTGCGACGTTGCGTGACCACGAGACAGAAATCCTCTGCTGGACCGCTGACCCGATCGGGGCCGTCGGCCGGGCCGAAACTCCACGGTTCGCCGGCTGACGCCCCGGGAGCGTCGAGCACCACCGAAACCTCAACAGGCAACGGATCCTCACCGCGAACCAGGAACGACCACTTCTGGGTGATGACACCGAGTTGGGCGATGTGAAGGAGACGATCGCTGGGAACGCGAGCCGCTCCAACCGCATCCGCGATGTCTTGGCCGTGGGCCCAGGCCTCCATGAGGCGAGCCGTCAGGAACGACTTCGCCCCCATCGACGGGCCGTACCATTCAACACGATCCTTCTCACCGAGCGTGTCGGCAGCCTCGGCAAGTTCGGTTCTTGCCAAGCGCCAGGCAGCGACGAGTTCCGCCGGGTCCATCGACCGATACTCACCGAGCGTTGCTTGATCCAAGTCGGCGTTGGCCGGGGCAGGCGTCGCAAACAGCTCAGCTCTGTGTGCGGCGAATCCATCGGGATCGCTGATGGCGAGCGCCGCGGTGTGGTCGAAATAGGCGAGATGGCCGAGCTGATCAGCAACCGTCCATCGAGGGCTGGGAGTTGCCAGCGAGAATTCATCAGGCGACAACCGGCCGACCATCTGGTCGAGGTCTTCCTGCTCGGCGATGAGGTCGCGGGTCACGTCACCCACAGAAATGTTCATGGCTGATGTCGTACCACGCGGGTGTCACGTACCGCGATTTCTCCGGCCGGCTTGACGCTCGGACTCTGGGTTCGCGCCGTCTAACTGTTGGCGGCGGCCAGCCCTCGACGAATCCGCTTCACGCTGACGGGCCCATCCGTACCCAGATGCTGTGCGAACACACTCACCCGGAGCTCCTCGAGCTGCCAGCGGAGCACAGAACGTTGATCGACCCCCAAGAACTCGATTTCGGCGTCGAGCTCGCTGATCGCTGCCATGAGTTGAGGATCCCGACGAGCGTCGAGGCGAAGTCGGTCCAGCCTGAACGTCATGGCCGTCAGGTACCTGACCACGTTGGACAGACGCTGATACCCGGCAACGGTGAGGCCACCGACTCGATGAAGGCCATCGAGTTGGTGGCGAACGTCGGCAACCGAAGCTGCGGCAACCGCCGGCCACTCCTCGCTGAGTCTGGTTTCGATCTCGGCCGCGACCCTCAGTGCTTGCACCGCTCCTTCGCTCGTCTCGACGAGGAGCTCCGGAAGTTTGCGGACCGCCCACGCGTCGAGCGCCCGGAACCGGGCCGCGGTGTTGGGAGGTCCACCCGCTGAGCGCAGCACCTCGTCGAGCGCCGTGGTGATGACGTCGTCAATCCAGAGGTCGACCGACCCGTACGGGCCGACCGCGAGCGCCAACTGGTCGTTGTTTGTCAGCCGGTCGCTGACTCCGCGCCTGTTGATGGACAGCCCGAGCTCGAGCAGTCGGCGCGTCCCGAGCCACGACGCATCTGCTTGCTCCGATGGACTCGAGAAGAGCCGAACCGCGACCGCGTCGCCAGCGCCCATGAGGCGTTCATCGACGAGTGCGGGATACGCGGTGATCCGATGTCCGGCCTCGACTCGCTCGACGGACACCGGCAACTCACCGTCGGGCAGGACAGGCCAATCGGCGAGGCCACTGGCTTCGAGCGGGTGCCGATCGCTGGCCAGTGCGGATCTGACTCGGGTGTCGAGCCGTTCTCGCAAGCGGTCCAGGTCCTTGCCCGCGGCCAACATTGTTCCATCGACGCCGACAACCTGGAAGGTGGGTCGCAGATGCGGCGGAATCAACGATGGCTCGAGGCCAATCAGAGAGCGATCGATACCGGCCCGCACGGCGAGGTGTTGTGCGAGTGCGTCGACGATCGAACCATCGTCCTGAGACAGTTCGTCGGCAAGGCGTCGAGCTGTTTCCGCGATCGGAATGAACTCCTTGCGAACCTGCTTCGGCAGTGAGCGGAGCAAACCCTCGATCACGTCTCGACGGAGTCCAGGAACCGACCAGCTGAACGGAGCGGGGTCGAGTGCAGCCAGGTGATTAACCGGGATGTCGACGGTGACACCGTCGATGGGGCTGGTTGCATCGAACTCGTA
>CAZYLX010000751.1:0-2332 GCA_964648595.1 uncultured Acidimicrobiaceae bacterium | reverse complement strand
CCTCCCGTTATCTCACAGTGATCGGGGTGACCGGCACCAACGGCAAGACGTCGGTGGTGCACCTCCTGGATCTCGTTCTGACCCGACTCGGCAATCGCGTCGAGACCATCGGAACGCTCTCCGGGGCACGAACGACACCCGAAGGCCCAGACCTGCAACGTCTCCTGGCCGTGGCCCTTGCCGCCAACGTCGATGTCGTCGCCATGGAAGTCTCGTCACATGCCATGGACATGCACCGTGTCGACGGCACCCACTTCGCCGCCGCCATCTTCACCAACCTCGGTCACGACCATCTCGACTACCACGGCACGCTCGACGCCTACTTCGCGGCCAAGACTCGGTTGTTCACTTCGGACTTCACAGCAACGTCGGTGCTGAACCTCGATGATCCTCGGGGGCGCGAGCTTGGGTCAATGACCTCCACCGAGGTCATCGGGTACCAGCTCGACGATGTCGCCGACCTGATCATCGACGGTCCATCAAGCCGATTCCGCTGGAATGACCTCCCGATCGAATTGCGTCTCGCCGGTGCCCACAACGTGTCGAACGCCTTGGCCGTCGCTGCGGTCGCTCGTCACCTCGGGAGCGAAGATCCGGACATCGCCGATGCATTGTGCGCCGTCGATGCCCCTCGTGGTCGATTCGAGTTCGTGAACGTCGGCCAGCGCTTCCACGTCGTGGTCGACTACGCCCACAAGCCCGAGGCGCTCGAAGCGGTGCTCGGAGCTGCCCGCACCGTGGCCGGCGACCATCAGGTGTTGCTGGTTGTTGGGTGTGGTGGTGATCGCGATCGCGAGAAGCGTCCGATGATGGCAGCCGTCGCTGAGGCGAATGCCGACATCGTTGTGCTCACCTCCGACAATCCTCGGAGCGAGGATCCGTCGGCGATCATCGCCGACATGGTCGCTGGGCTTGCCGACGAGTCCAGCGCACACATCGAGATCGATCGGGCGGCCGCCATCGGGCACGCCATCGATCACGCGGCCGAAGGCGATGTTGTGCTGATCGCAGGCAAGGGTCACGAGGATTATCAGGTCATCGGCGACGAAGTGGTCGAATTCGATGATCGTCTGGTGGCTGCGGCGAAGCTGACTGGGAGCCGCTCGTGATTCGCCTCCTCATGGCTGTCGCCATCGGGTTCGCCTTCAGCGCGCTCGGCACCCGAATACTCATCGACATTCTCACTCGGCGCCGAATCGGTCAGCCGATCCGTACCGATGGCCCCCAGGGTCATCAGGTGAAGGCGGGCACGCCGACGATGGGTGGTCTGGCCATCGTCGGGGGAGCGGTCATCGGCTACGTGTTGTCCGACTTGATCGCCGGTGGTGTGTTCACGCGCAGCGGTTTGCTGGTGATGGCCGCGATCTGTGGTGCTGGCTTCGTCGGTTTCCTCGATGACTGGATCAAGGTCAGCCGCGAGCGCAACCTGGGTCTGAACGCTCGGCTGAAGACAGCGGGGCTCCTCATCGTCGCGACCAGCTTTGCGATCGCAACGGGTCAGCTCACCAACGTGAGTACGGAGTTGTCGTTTGCCAGGCCGGGAACGTTCGGGATCGACTTCGGCCCGATCGGCTGGGTGATCTGGGCCGTTGTGCTGTTGTACGCCACCTCGAATGCCGTGAACCTCACCGACGGCCTCGACGGTCTCGCGGCCGGCTCCGGTGTCTTCAGCTTCACCGCCTACGCCATCATCGGCTTCTGGATCTTTCGGCAGTCCGCCGACGAGGCGTCGATCTATGCGGTGTCGCACGCGCTCGACCTCGCGGTCGTCGCTGTTGCAATGGGCGGTGCTTGCGCCGGATTTCTCTGGTTCAACGCGGCGCCGGCGGAGATCTTCATGGGTGACACCGGTTCGTTGGCGATCGGAACAGGGCTCGCGGCACTTGCGTTGACAACGAACACTCAGCTCCTCCTACCGATCATCGGTGCCATCTACGTTGCCGAGACGCTTTCGGTGATGCTGCAAGTCGGCTACTTCAAGCTCACGAAGGGCAAGCGGTTGTTCCGCATGGCGCCCATTCATCACCATTTCGAGCTGCAAGGTTGGCGCGAGACCAAGGTCATCGTTCGCTTCTGGATCATCGCCGGTGGGATGACGGCACTCGCCCTCGGCCTGTTCTACACCGACTGGGCCCGGGCCACGGAATTGCTGCGATGAACACCTCTATGGCGGAAGTTGATCTGTCCGTGCCGCTGATCATCGGCTTCGGGATCACGGGGCAGGCAGTTGCGTCCGTCCTGATCGACCGCGGCCATCGTCCACTCGTGATCGACGACGGTCCAAGTGACGCAGCCATCGCCGCGGCCGAGAAGCTCGGCCTCGAATTGATCG
>CAZYLX010000750.1:0-2338 GCA_964648595.1 uncultured Acidimicrobiaceae bacterium | reverse complement strand
CCACCGACGCGTTCGCGTTCTGGAAGAACGGTTCGGTGACTGCTGGAATGTCGGACGCATCCTTCAGATCAAAGAAGACCAGAACACGCCGCACGCCATCTTCAGTGCCGATGTAGACCGCCTCAGGCTCAACCAGTTTCGCCACCTGCTGCAGCGTGGCCGGCAAAGTGCCTTCGGAAAGGCCCACGTTTCCGGCCTCGACCGGGATCTTGGCTCGCATCAACATTCTCATTGTCATCCCCTTCTCGTCCAGGTAGCTACCTGGTTGCGTATTCGAACTTGCGAATTTAAAGCTACCATTTGGACTTGATATTTGCAAGTATAATTCGATGATGGTGATCACGAGATGACTGCGAAGCGCCGCTACCGACTCCTATGCCCGATCGCCAGAGCCCTCGACGTCGTCGGCGACCGATGGGCTCTACTGATCGTCCGCGACCTGCACGCCGGACCCGCCCGGTTCCAGGATCTCGAGACCGGCCTCGGCATAGCCACAAACCTGTTGTCCACTCGGCTCACCGAACTGACAGAAGCCGGCCTGATCGAGAAGTCCACCAATACGAGGCAGGGCGCCTACCAACTCACCGAACTCGGTCGTCAGACAGACCGGCTGCTCTGGGAACTCGCCCGCTTCGGAACCCAAATCGATCCGGACCCAGATCCACGCGAACCCGGCAACCTGAGAACGATCGCCCTACCGCTACGTCTGATCCTCGAAGCAGTGCCAAACCGCCCCGACCTCGTGGTCCGACTCCTCATCGACGACGACAGCTTCACCATCATTTCCACCGCCGACGGAGTCGAAGTCAACTACAGAGACACAAGCACCGAACCCGACATTGTGGCCCGCGCCGACTACGAAGGATTCCTCAACACCGGTGAAGGCCGCATCTCGTTCGACGAGTTCGCCACCCGACACCTCGAAATCATCGAAGGCGCCGCCCACACCGACACCTTCCTCACCCTCATGAGCGCCGCTATGACCCGCAGTGGCTGAAACAAGAACTCGACGCGCGTCAGACCACCAACCCAATCTCGTCCAGCCCCAGGCGCCCGCACGCCAGGCTCCGCCGGGCCACCCAAATCACTAATCAGGCACCCACAGGCAGGATTTCAACCTGCGACCTTCGGGTTATGAGCACTCTGACGCACTTTGGAAGTCAGGCCTCTGATCAGGAAGTTCTGACGTCTTGCCTCATCAGGGGGGCTTTGCTTGTCGTGGAACAGCGCCGGGTTTTGCCCGCTGATCCCCACTGTTTACGGTTGTCTCGTGAGATCTCTGTGAGATTTTCGGGCGCCTTCAGACAAACTGCACCGCATCGATCAGAGTCTCGGGAACCTCCGGCCGGGAGCGACAACGCTAGATGCCGGTCGAGGGCGGCAGCGCGTCGAGCACGGTGGTTCTCGTGTCGAGGTCACCCTGCCAGGTCGTTCCGTTGACGGTCAGGTTCACGCCCATGGACACAGCATGTGAATCACTCATGTGCACGTTCGGTGCACATCTCGATCAGCTCCGATCGGTCGCCGTGACGGCGAGACCGATCTCGCCGAGCAACGCGATGCGATCCAGATTGTGGCCGTTCACCGGGAGGTCAACCGTCAAACCATCGAGGCCAGCATCCATCACGGCCTGTAGGCGCTCGCCGACCGTGTCAGGGTCGCCGAACACGAGCATCGACTTGACCATCTCCATGATCTCCTCATTCCAGCCCTTGACCGCAGCGATCTCGCGCAGATCCGCCTCGGCTTCTTCCATGGTCGGCGCGATGACCACCATCTGCAGGCAGGTAACGACGATCTCCGAACGATCTCGACCGAGCCGCTCACAGTGCTCGTCGAGCGCAGCGAGCTTGCGTGGAATGTCCGCCACTGCGGGGAGGCCGAGGTTCGACTCATCCGCGTACTGGGCAACCATGCGCAACGTCTTCTTCTCGCCAGAGCCACCAATCATGATCGGGACCTTCGACAGCGGAGCCGGCGAGTTGATCGCATCGCTCACCTGATAATGCTTGCCGTCCAGGCTGACCTTTTCGTCGCGCAGCATCGGTCCGATGATCTGGAGCGCTTCTTCCAACTTCTCGAATCGGTCGGTGAACGTGCCGTACTCGTAGCCGAGCGAGTTGTGTTCGAGTTCGAACCAGCCGGCTCCAATGCCGAGCGTCGCTCGTCCGCCCGAAACGTGGTCGAGTGCGGTGACCGTCTTCGCGAGCAGTGTGGGGTGACGGTACGTGTTGCCGGTGACCAGGGCGGAAAGGCGAACCGTCTCGGTGTGCTGCGCCAACGCTGCCAGCATGGTGTAGCACTCGAACATCGGTTCCTCGGGTGCGCCGATCCCGGG
>CAZYLX010000749.1:0-2338 GCA_964648595.1 uncultured Acidimicrobiaceae bacterium | reverse complement strand
GCAAGGATCAACAAGGTGCTCCCACACACGGGAAGGGTCAGCGATGAGATCACGCTCGGTGATGGAGGCATCAGTCATGACGACACCGTAGAGCCTCAGACCCACTTGATGCAACCAATGAGTTGCACCAGCGAGATCCGAGTCCTATGGTGCAACTTCATGGTTGCAACATTGTCCTGGTCGAACGAGCTGGCCGATCGATTGCTGCGCTCGCGAACAATCGTGATCGGTCGGGCGATCGACGACGAACTGGCCGCCGAGATCATCCCGCAGCTCTACCTCCTCGATGACGAGAAGCCGGGCCGACCGATCCGAATGGTGCTGAACTCACCTGGCGGATCAGTCAGCGCTGGCCTCGCCATCTACGACACCATGCAGCTCTTGGTCAGCCCGGTCACGACCGTCGCGACCGGCATGGCCGCATCGATGGCTCAGATCCTGCTGTGCGCCGGCGAGCCAGGTCGACGATTCGCGATGCGCCATGCATGGGTGATGATGCACCAGGGCTCAGCCGGCATCGGCGGAATGGCAGCTGACATAGCGATCCAAGCTGAACAGCTGACGAGGACGACAGCCGTCATTCACCGGATCCTGGCCGATCACACAGGCCAGGCCGTCGAACGCATCGCTGTCGACGGGGACCGCGATCGCTGGTTCAGTGCTGGCGAAGCACTCGACTACGGCATGGTCGACCACGTGCTGATCAGCATGGGGCAGCTCGACGCGGTGGCGCCATGAGCTTGCTCGTACCGTCCGTTGTCGAGACGACCAGCCGTGGAGACCGGAGCTTCGACTTGTTCTCGCGGCTTCTCGCCCATCGGATCGTATTCCTCGGTCATCCCATCACGAGCGACGTCGCGAATCTCGTCTGCGCGCAGCTGCTGCATCTGGCATCGGACCATGCAGAGCAGCCAGTGCAGCTCTACGTGAATTCCCCGGGCGGCGAGATCGATGCCGCTCTCGCGATCTGCGACACGATGCAGCACGTCGAGCCGCCCGTCGCCACCGTCTGCCTCGGATCAGCAGCTTCGGTTGCCGCTCTGCTTGTTGCGGGTGGTGAGCCGGAACATCGGGTCGCTCTGCCGAATGCTCGCTTCCTTCTGCATCAGCCGGGCGCCGAGCATCGGGGCCAGATTTCCGACCTTCTTCTCGCAGCCGATGTGGTGGAGCGGCAGCGCCGGTCGCTGGAGACCATCCTTGCGAGCCACGTCGGCTCGTCCGCCCAACAAGTTCGCCTGGACACAGACCGAGATCTCACGCTCACGGCCGCTGAAGCCATCGATTACGGCCTGATCGACTCGATCCTGTCGCCCGGCACCTGACCAGAACGCCGGTCGGGCCTGAACCGGGTGTTCGCCTTCGGCGATCCTGGAGTTGATCGCCGCGCTCACAACATCCCGGAATTTGGGGAGGCTTCTAGGCGGCGAGGGGGCGGCCGAAGAGGCGTTCATCGAGCCACGTCGCCAGGAAGGCCTCAGCTCGGTAGCAGGCTCCAAGCAGCACACCATCGTCGTGGTTCGCCGCATCAAGCGCTGCGGTGACGAGGCCGGCGATCTCACCTGGGGTCTCGGCTGCGCCGTCGACATTGCCCGGGAGCAATCCACCGGCAGCACTCAGGAAGTCGGGCACCATGACCACGCCGGCGCGCCGCAACTGGGCGAACGCTTTTGTTGTGAAGGGGATCGGCCCCCATGGAACGATCGCCTTTGCCTTCACGAAGTCGGCGCCTTGATGGGTCAGCGTCCCTGGCTTCGAACCAGCAAAGACGATGTCAGCCTCGGCACCCCAGATCATCCACGGCTTCTTGTCGACCCCGGGAACATCGATGATCAAGGCCCCGGCGGCAGTGAGGTCGGTGGTGAGCTGGTCGACGACAGTTCCTGCTCCCTCGATGGCCACCGCTGCGCCGTCGAGCGTGCCGCCGTTGGCCCAGGCCCCGGCGGCGAGGACACCCGCCGCAGTAGCGTGAGTGCTCCCGGCAAATGGAGGGCGGTTGGCGGCACTCGTGAGTGCAGCGAGAGCCCCGGGATCGCTGCCCTTGCCGGGGTCGAGCTGGAGAGTGCCGCTCTCGACCCGTTCCAGCAGCTCAGAGCAGAAGGCCTCGGTTGCCGGCCCGACCGCATCATCGACGGCGTTGATGCCGGCGGATGCACCAACACGCTGGACCTCGAATGCCGCAAACGAGTAAGAGACCGATCGAGCGAGATCGGACGCGCTGCTCTGAAGGATCTTCTTCGCGGTCCTCACCACTCCCGTCGCCGGCGCATCTGATCCGCCATCGGTGATGACGAAGGCGTCGGTCGACGAGAGTTTGGTGAGGGCCATGTTGTGCTTCTTA
>CAZYLX010000748.1:0-2339 GCA_964648595.1 uncultured Acidimicrobiaceae bacterium | reverse complement strand
GTTCCTTCGAGATCTTGCCGAGCTCGTCGTTGTTCATCAGCACGTGGGTGATGTTCATGTTGTACTTCGCAGCGGTCGTGAGCTCCATTGCGTATTGGCCGAATCCGCCATCGCCTGACACAGAGATCACGTTGCGGGTGGAGCCGACCGCGGCCCACGCTCCCATTGCTGCCGGGAACGCGAAGCCAATGGAGCCGAGGTAGCCCGACATGAGGACGCTCTGGCCCTGGCGGGCTTCGAGGTAACGGCCGAAGCTGTATGCGTTGTTGCCAACGTCGACGCATAGGACGGCGTCGCTTGGGGCGACGTCGCTGAGCGCAGCGAAGAGTGAGGCCGCGTTGATGCCTTCACCATGATCATCCTTGCGTCGGCTGGCCTTCTCGTCTCGCCAGATCGCCCAGCGTTCCGCAACCTCGGGCCGGCGGTCGGTGCATTCCCGATCGGTGATGCTGGTGCGGAGTGCTGTGGCTGTGACGGCACCGTTGCCTTGCATCGCGATGTCGACGGGGTGGAAGCGGCCCAACGCCATCGGATCTTCGTCGACCTGAATGATCGGTTTGTAGGGGGCGATGCCGGTGTGATTGGAGAAGCTGGCCCCGAACACGACGATCAGGTCGCTCTCGTTCATGAACCAACTGGCAATGGGTGTTCCCGATCGTCCGAGCACTCCGCAGCCGAGTTCGTGGTCGTCACCGATCTGCCCTTTTGCCTTGAACGTGGTGGCGACCGGGGCACCGAGGTGCTCGGCGAGCTCGATGATGGGTCCCATCTCGTGGCGAACACCGGCGCCGACGACGATGAGTGGCCGCTCGCTTGCCGCGATCATTCGTGCTGCTTCGGCGAGAACATCGGACGGCGGCTCGATCGCCCGGCTGCCGAACCGTCCGTCCGGACCACCGGCAGCAGCATCGGTTGGAAGCGTTTGCGCGTCGTCTGGCAGGACGAGGTGGCCGACGCGTCGGTCGACGATTGCGGTCTTGCACGCCAGCGACATGAGCTCGGCCGGGTTGGCCGTTGTGTGCACGCTTTCACTGAATCCCGCGACGTCGTTGAATGCTGCTTCGAGATCGACGTCTTGGAAAGCGCCACGACCTCGCTGAGGCGTCGCGACCTGGCCGCTCAAGGCCAGGACGGGTGCTCGGTCGACCTTGGCGTCGTAGAGGCCGGTGAGCATGTTCGTCGAACCAGGGCCGGCGATGCCGAAACAGGCGGCCAGTCCACCGGTCAGCTTGCCGTAGGCCGTTGCCGCGAAGGCGGCCGCGCCCTCGTGCCGGATGCCGAAGAAGCGAAGGTCGCCCCGCAGCTCGGCGCGCCGCATGGCGTCGGCAAAGCCGAGGTTGGAGTGGCCGACCATGCCGAACACCGAGTCGACGCCCCAGTTGACCATGGTCTCGACGAGGACGTCGGAGACACTTCGCTCGTGCTCGACGGGTTCCGGCAGCTCGACCCAGAGCTCGCCGTCACGAATCTCGGTGGCGTGGCTGGGGACGCCGTCGCCGTGGGGACCTGGGGATTGGCCGGTGATCGGGTCGTAGTCGTAGCCGTGCCACGGGCAGCGCAGCCAGCACTTGTCCTCGACACCGGGTTCGATGCTGCCTTCGCCGAGCGGCCCGCCTTGGTGCGGGCAGTGGTTGTCGATCGCACCGAACTTGCCCTCGTGGTGGGCGACGGCGAGGGTCGTGGTTCCGATCGAGACCGTCGTGACCCGACCGTCAGGAAGCTGATCGATGTCGATTGCCTTGTGCCAAGCCATGGGGCCTCCGGGAGGATCGAGGATGAGAGCGGCGAGCCGCCCGCATGAACCCGCAACATAGGGGCGGTGTTCCCTGCCTGTCGCCGTCAGCGGCTTGTGCGGCGAATCTTTCGCGGATCAGGCAAGGGCGGAGACAGCGCTCCAGAGCTCGGCGACTCGCGCTGAGGAGGTCCGCGTGTTGGGGAGATAGGCCTCGGGTCGCCGGCGCCGGTCGAGCCAGAATCCGTCGGTCTCGATCTCCGATGCGGCGGCGGAGGTCAACCACACGATGGTGTCTGCGCCCTGTTCTGGTGAGCGGAGGAGGGGGCCGATGATCTTCTCGAAGCCGGGGAGAGCGTCGGAGACGCCAGGTGTCGCTGACCAGCCGGGATGCATGGCGTGAACCGAGATCCCCTTTGGGGCGAGCCGCAGCGCCCACTCGCCGGTGAGATCGACCTGGGCCCGTTTTGCGCGGGAGTAAGCGAGCGTGCCGCTGTAGTTCCGCTCGGTCTGTAGGTCGGTCAGACTGATCGGGTTTCCGTACATGCCACCGCTGCTGACGGTGACGACCCGAGGCTCATCGCCTCGTTCGAGTGCTGGAACCGCC
>CAZYLX010000747.1:0-2342 GCA_964648595.1 uncultured Acidimicrobiaceae bacterium | reverse complement strand
AGCCTCGATCCACCGTTCTGGCTTCCGAGGTGGTCGGTGAGCGCTGATGCTGTCGCGGGGATCGTGCGCCCAGCGATCGACGGTGTGAGAGCGCGTCGAAGCAGCGTTCGTGGGTGTGGCCTGGGTTGGTGACGCGCCGCTTTTCGGGGTGCGTCAAGCCCCAAGTTCGGGCATCAGCCCGACGGTGCGGGCAGCGCCCGCAGGGCGCTGAGCGCACTAGTGAAATCATTGGCCCACGGCCACCGAGCTGGTAACCGCAACAGCATCCGACCGGACCGGTTGACCACAACCGCCGCCAGCGAGATCAGCCGTGTGCGCCGTGTCCTGTTCGTCACCGCCGTTGTCCCGGCAAGGACCGTGCACCAAACGCCAAGATTGTGGGCCAACACAGCGCACGCCAGCCACGCCGAGTTCGCGTGATAATGCCCCGACGGAATGTGATCGAGCCCAGCGCCCTCTTTCAAATCACGGATCGCGAGTTCGACAACGGCGTGCTCACGATGGAAACGGTCAGCCTCGACAGCGTCGATGTCACGGTCGGAGGTGATGAACGCGTGGTGGCGCCAGTCTGGCCACAACCTGCGCTGCGCCTCATCAACCAACCTGGTCCGGCGAACAACCAACCGGACCTTGCGCTGATTCTTCCCCCGGCCAGAAACGTATGTCGTTTCAGCGACCTGGGCTTGCCCGCTGAGGGTGTAGTCGATGTCTCGCCAAGCGGACTCGGGAATGCTGTCGATCGCGGCTTGGACGTTGCTGATCATGCGGACCGTGATCGACCATCCAATGCCGTGAGTGTTGAGCCGGTCGATCATCTTCCATGACCAGAACCCCGAATCGGCTCGCACCACTCTCGGCCCGGTCGCCCCGGCACGAGTGAGGTTCGCTGCGAGTTCATCAACGAATCGGACGATCCCGCGAACCGTGTTCGCCGAGCCCCGCCGCATCCTCGCCATCAACACCTCGCCGGTTCCGGCCCTGGTAGCGATGAGCGGGTGATATCCGAGCACGCCGGTGTAGCCGTAACCGGCGGCTTGCTTCTTTTTGCCGTGGACCTCACAAATCGTCGAATCCAAATCAACGACCAGGCGACTGTCGCCGGGGCCCGCGCCGGCCTCCCACGCACGAGCCAACGTCCGGCTGGCCACAGCGTCGAGTTGGCGGACATGACCAAACGTGAATGTGGGTAGGAAGGTGCCGATCGTGGATGGCGCCATGATCTTGAACGGCAGCACTGTCTGGGTTGCGCCGGCCCGCAACATGTTGGCGTGATCGATGTGGGTTGCTCCGGCGAGCATCGCCGCGACCAAGGTCAAGATCTTGCGGCCTGGCCGGGCCGAACCGGTCTTGACCCACCGATCGATCAGGTCCTCGAGACCGAGGCGGACCATCAACGTTGCGGGCAGGATCAGCCCGGCGTTGGCCACGATTCCGTCGTGGTCGAAGGTGGCTTGCAACCGGTCAAGACTGCGCGAAGATGGCAACACAGAAAGTGCCTCCTGTGGCTCGGAATCCGTTGATGTAGAAGACCAACAGACTCCCAGCTCAGGAGGCCTTTTTGGTGGACGCGACCTCCGTCAACCGCTCACCAAACGGTGGATCGAGGCTTAGACGCACACGGAGCGACGTTCCTCGCCGAGCGACCATCGAATCAGTCGCTGTTGTTCACTCCGTTCCACTGCGAACCAGAATGGCAAGCGAAACGAGAGCGAGCTCGGACAGTTCCGGTGCCTCGCTGATGGAAACAATCATTCGCCGTTCACTCTTTGTCAGGTCGGCACCTTGGCGGTCGAGCACACCAAGGAGTCGTGCGAGAGAATCGAAGTCGCGCAGGTGTTTCGCTCGACTTGCTGAAGATTGCGATGAGATTTTCACCACGGCGGCTGCCTTGCCGAGAAGCGCGCCAACGACATCCGGCCGCCGAATTTCTGCCTTCACTCCCCCGACCTCCACCAATACTGAGCCGCTTCGACGGAACGCCTGACTTGTCCCCGGCGCTTGAATCGTGCGACCAAAACCCAACTTCAGCTGCGCCCGCTCGCCGACATTGTCAGGTGCCAGAACATCGACAACCGCACCACCGCGGCGATACCTGTGAGCCGTGCCCTCCGGACTCGGGCTGTCTTGATCGAAACCAGCCGACTCCAGCGCCAAGTGGATCCGCTCCAGGCCTGCTGGCTCCGTGCGAAGGTCCACAACAACGTCAACATCATCAGTCGGACGCACATCGAGGGCACCGCGTTCGACTTCATGGAGAAAGACCATCTGGCCACCTACGAGTAACCAGTTGTTCCCAAACGCGGGGGCAAGCTCAACGAGCGCAGCCCAGGACTCGGCCTGCC
>CAZYLX010000746.1:0-2346 GCA_964648595.1 uncultured Acidimicrobiaceae bacterium | reverse complement strand
AGAACGTCTCGGTGAGCAGCACGAGCCCGGCCCCGCCAGCAGCCGCTCCAGCGATCATCGGCGCGAGCCGCTCGAAGTTCGCTTCGCGATCGTGCCAAACAATCTCGTGCTGAATCGCAGCAACACGCAAGCTCATCTCATCCTCCGGTTGCGCTCTCGAACGGTCACGACCCGGACCATCCGTCTCATGTCGTTTGTGGATGTCCAGTCCCGCTCGGCGTTGTCTGCTCAGTCCCAGCGGAAGAACCACAACGCAGGGGCGCCGGCGACGAAGGCGTAGGCGGCGAGGACGGCGAGATCGGTGGCGCTCCAGCCGAACCCGAACCAAGGATCCTGGATGGCGGTGACGAGGTGGGAAAGCGGCAGAACGCCGCTGATGTCGCGAAGACCTGAGGGCAGGACAGCGCGCGGCGGTGCGGTGCCCGAGATCAGCCACAGCCCGAAGAACAACAGCAAACCGATGCCCTGAGCAGAGCGACTGCTCCGGACCACCGCCGCCAGCAGCAGCCCGATCGCTCCGAACGCTGCAGTTCCGAACAGGAGGGCGACGCCGACCCCGATCACGTCGTTCGGCATGATTGCGTCATAGGCGAGCCACGCCACGAGACCCATCAGCAGCGTTCCAGCGACGAAGGTGACCAGCGCGAGCGTGAGTTGGGCACTGACGAGGACCCAGGCCGAGACCGACGAGGCACGGAGCCGCCGTAGGATGCCCCGCTCGCGATATCCGACAAGATTGATCGGAAGCGTCATCAGCCCGAGAGCGGCAATGATCACGGCCACCGACGCCGTCGTGTAGTAGTCGGTCGGGGTCACACCCCGCCAAACGAGCATGCCATTCTCCACCGACTGGGCATCGGCCTGGTCGTCTCCGAAGACGGCCGAGAGCAACATCATCATCATCAGTGGGAACGCGAACACGAAAACGATCGAGAATGGCTCCCTGCGGAACAGCCGGAACTCGGCGCGTGTCATGGCGACGTAGCCGTGCATCGCGGTCACCCGCGAACCGTGCGGCCGGTCAGGGCAAGGAATGCGTCTTCGACTGTCGGGCGGTCGAGGCGCAGATCGAGCGGGACGATTCCGTGCGCGACAAGCTCGTGTGCGACGAGCGCCAACACCGGGCCCGTGCCCCGGATCTCGACGGCTTCGCCGCGGCGCGTCAACGAGTCAACGACATCAAGCCGCTCCACCCAACTCAGGTCCGGCTCCGGTGTGGTGAAGCGAACGACGGACCGTAGCCCCAGTCCGTCGATCAGGCCCTGCGGCGTGTCGAGCGCGATCACCGTGCCGTCGTCGACAACCGCAACACGGTCACACAGCTGCTCTGCTTCGTCCATGAAGTGAGTCACCAGCACGACCGTCGTGCCATCGTGTCGGATCTCCCGGATGAGATCCCATGTTGCGCGCCGCGTCTGGGGATCCAGCCCTTGAGTGAGCTCATCGAGGAAGACCAGCTCGGGAGAGTTGACGAATGTGAGCGCGATGAAGAGTCGCTGGCGCTGACCCCCAGACAAACTGTCGAAAGCCTGGTCGCGCTGGTCCTGCAACTGCCACCGGGTGAGCAGTTGCTCGGGGTCGACTGGGTTGCGAGCGAACGCCGCGAAGAGCTCGAGGGACTCGGCGACGCGCAGCCGGCCTGGCAGCGCAGAGTCCTGGAGCTGTGAGCCGATGCGTTGCCTGAGTTCGGCAGCCTCGGTCCTCGGGTCGAGCCCGAGCACACGAATCGTCCCACCGTCCGCGTTGCGTAGCCCCTGGACACACTCGACGGTCGTCGTCTTGCCGGCCCCGTTCGGCCCGAGGATGCCGAAGATCTCGCCCTCCTCGACCGCGAACGAGAGGTCGTCGACCGCGACTTTTCGACCGTAGGTCTTGTGCAGGTGATCCACCGTGATCACGGCTGCCATCGACAGCCCGTCCACGTCGTCGGTGCCGCAGCCGGGAACATCGGGTCGAACGCGACTTGTTCGTTCGATCCGAATGGTTGCATGAGCGCTGTGCTTCCCGGCCGCCCTCCGGCACGAGCAAGACCGACGACCAGCACCAAGACTTCATGTTCGTCGGTCACAAGCACCGCTCCATACTGACAGACCCCGATAGTGCCCACACGTGCCAACCGGCATCGTGCGGTTGCTCCCAACGATCGCGTCCGACTGATGAAATCCCCGTTCAACGGTGGAGCTCCACGTCGATCTCGGCCGACTCGTAGCGAAGGGCAGGATCGGGCCGAACGTTCAACCGCTCAGCATGGCGGCGATGTCGGCTCTTGACGGGACCCGGCCGGCGACGACGACTTCGTCGTCAATCGCCAGTGCCGGGGTTGCCATGACGCCCCACGAGGCGATC
>CAZYLX010000745.1:0-2347 GCA_964648595.1 uncultured Acidimicrobiaceae bacterium | reverse complement strand
AGACCTTCGGGTCGCCGACGCTCCCTTGGCCGAACGGGTTGAGGCGACCATCGCCATCGACCACGCCCGCAAGGCGCTCGCCCACTCTCCCCGTTTCGCCCACGCCGCCTGAGCCAGTCCCTTTCGGGCCGATCAGCTCACAGTTCGGCGAACAACCGGCGGGCTTGCTCTGCTGCTTTCGCCCGGACTTCTTCGCTGTCCACGGTGGTCACCGCTCCGCTGGCCATCACCTGCTGTCCCTCGATGGTCACGTCGATCGGGTGGACACCGGTCGTGAACGCCAGATGCCACGGCTCCATGGTCGGGTATGACCAGGTGACCGTGTCGCCTTTCGCCTCGGGTACCAGCTTCCAGCCGTTCTCGAGCCACGACCACGCCGTGTCGGGCGACGCCTCAACATTTGTTGCTCGCATGGCGACGTAGGCCAGCCGGAATTCGTCGAGCATGTCTGCGCCGATTCCGTCGGTTCCCAGGACGATGTCACAGGGGAATCGTTCGGGGTAGGCATACCCCACCGCGTTGTTCATGTTCGACCGCGGATTGTGAGCCATGGTGCCCCGGATGTCGATGCCGTCCGGCAGGTGAACGCCGTGAACCAGCAGCCAGTTGTCTCTGCTACGACGAGCCAGCTCGGCGCCGCCTCCAGCATCTATGTAGCCTTCTGCGACGTGAACGTGAACACCAACACCAAAGCGGTCGGCCAGATCGACAGCTGCGTCAATCGTCGCGAACTTGCAAGTGAACGCGGCATGGATCCCAACCATGCCGCGACCGCCAGCAGCGAGGAACCGCTCATTCTCCGCCAGGCCGGCCTTGGCACCGTCCGGCCCGTGACGGTCGGTGACGCCATACGCGCAGATCACCCGTACGCCGACCTCTGCACACGCCGCGGCGATCACATCGAGGCTGCCCTCGATGGCGTTCGGCGATTCGTGATGGTCGACGATGGCGGTGCAACCAGCTTCGAGGGCTTCGAGAGCTCCAAGCTTCGCCGACCACTCGAGCATCTCGAGATCGAGGACCGAGTCGAGACGCCACCACACCTGTTCGAGAATCTGATGAAAGCTCGACGGAGTCTGGGGTGGCGCTGGCATGCCGCGGGCCAGCGCAGAATAGAGATGGTGGTGCCCGCACACCAGGCCGGGAGTCGAACCGTTCAGCATGCTCGTCAACCTATCCCCGAACCCGACATCGGACCGGCCGATCCGTCGACCGAGGTTCTTCTCATGTCATCCGACGAACCGGTCGATAGACCTCTCGTGAAGCGGCGATCCGTGAAGTCCATCAAGTCACGACTCGAAGACGTCGAGGTCGGTGACGTCGTCAATCGCCAACCCGACGCGGAAATGGGCTGGTTCAAGGTTCACGAGATCTCCACGCTGTTCAACGGTCACCTCCAGCTCGCCGATGAGACCGAGCAGCTGACCGTCTCTGGTACCAACATGGACATGGTCGGGCTGCAGCTGCTCGAGGAGATCACGCTCGACGTGCGGGGCGTCGTGGTTCCCGACACCCCTCCGATGGTGGCAATGCCAGCCCAACAGACGGCACCCCCTGCCGCCACCGACCTGTCGAATCAAGACGGGCCGGCCTCTTCCACCGATGCCGCGCTCGCCGAATTGGGATTCGGCATTCCTGTGCCAACTGGCGAACCGGACCTCGAAGCCGAAGCTGCCGCCGCAGCCGCCGTCGCCACCCAGATGGACGGAGCACCCGGTGCCGGCTCTCGGATCCCTGCTGGAGTGAACCTCGCCCTCGTCGCCGAACTGCTCGAGGATCTCGACGTTGGCGAAGCCCCAGCCATCACGACCTCCCCAGAAGAAGCGCCAGTCGGAACCAAGCCGGTCCTGCCGCCAGAGGCGAAGCCGGTCTACGGCGATCAGTTGCCGGAGACCCCGAGCTACAAGAACCCGGTGGTGGTTCCCGAGGGAATCCAACTCCCACGACGCAGTCGAGCCGCGGCCTGAACTGTCAGCTGTCGGCGTGCCCCTAGCAGCTCAATCAGGCAACCTGACGAATCTCTGATCCCTGATGATCCGCCCGAGGATGAACCTCGATGGCGACAGGGAGTGCGTTCTTCAACGCTTCCACGTGGGTGATGACGCCAACCATCGAGCCGCGGGTTCGTAGTCCGTCGAGCACGGTGATCGCTTGATCGATGGCATCGGCATCCAGCGATCCAAAGCCTTCGTCGACGAAAAGGGCATCGAGGTGGAGGCCAGCACGGCCCATCATGACCACGTCGGCCAAACCCAGCGCCAGTGCCAGCGATGCCTGGAAGGTCTCGCCGCCCGACAGCGACACGCTCGGGCGCACTCGCCCCGTGTGGGCATCGTCGACCACGAGG
>CAZYLX010000744.1:0-2349 GCA_964648595.1 uncultured Acidimicrobiaceae bacterium | reverse complement strand
CATATATCCATGATATTTGTTCCATTCCCAGGAAGGGGCGTCCATATCGGTGGAGACGAGATCCAGTTCGACGCAGTCATCGTCGCCACCGATGCGTCGGAATCGGCCCGATTGGCCGCCACCGAAGATCCGGGCTGGAACGGTGTCACCAGCGTTTGGTTCAGCTCGCCAATGGCACCGTTCGACCAGCCTGTTCTCGTTCTGAACGGCTCTGGTCGCGGGCCCATCAACTCACTCGCGCCGATGAGTCATGTCAGCGCCGAGTACGCACCTGAGGGAACGAACCTCTTCGTCGTCTCTGCCCCAACCTCGGATCCCGACGTCCCGGCAGCCATGCGCAAGCAGCTCATCGATTGGTTCGGGCCGGTGGCCAGCACCTACAACGAGCTCAGAGTCGACAGGATCGAAAGGGCACAACCGAAGCAGCTGCCAGGCCACGATGCCCGCGCTGCCGTAGAGACCAACGGTCTGTTCATCGCCGGTGATCACCGCCGTGACGCTTCGCTCAACGGAGCACTCGGGTCGGGCCGGGCGGCGGCCCGAGCCGTACTCGACCGCTAGA
Source organism: uncultured Acidimicrobiaceae bacterium (assembly GCA_964648595.1). Lineage (GTDB taxonomy): Bacteria > Actinomycetota > Acidimicrobiia > Acidimicrobiales > SZUA-35 > SZUA-35. The sequence goes on along the minus strand of CAZYLX010000744.1, from coordinate 1,787 downwards.
CCACACGTCCACAACACACCACTCCACGTCACACGACGGCGTCAGCAGATCCGCTTCGACTCAACGCTTCTTTCGGCCGAGAAAACCGTTCCAGCCTTCTGGGAAGGTCAGATCCTCGTAACCCGACATCACCACGACGTCGAACCCCGCAGTGAGCAGCTGCTCAGTGACGGTTTCCGGCGAGTAGAGCACCAGATCGTGCTGCTCGTTTGTCCGACGCCAGAGCTCGCCCTCGCGCCGAAACAACATGGTTTCCCTTGTCATCGCGCGGCCGTCGGGCGCCCCCTCGGTTCGCACGAAGAGGGCCCAGTCGTCGCCTTCGAATCGGGCATCGTTGGTTTCGCCCAGACCGATTCGGCCGGGGCCGGCCGCGTCCAACATCACCAGACCGCCCGGCAACAGCACTTCGAAGACCCGTTCGGCGAAGCCGGCAACATCGCTCCTCGTTGTCGAAGGGTCGAAGGCGTAGTTGATGGACTCCCCGATAGCCGTCACTGCGGCGCACGGCGGGATGTCCACGTCGAAGAGCGATGCAACGGCGAAGTCGGCGCTCGGGGCGTTGATCTTGGCCAGGTCGATCATCTCCGGCGAGATGTCGACGCCGAGCACGTCGAAACCCGCTTCGATCAGCCTCATGGCCGTCAATCCACTTCCACAACCGAGGTCGACGACGAGGCCATCGTTGATCCCTCGACGGTGGAGTTGATCGATCAGCTCCCCGGCAGCAGCCAGGGCGACTCGATCGTCGTTGAGATGATCGATTGCCTGTTCATGGATCGCCACGGAACCAGTCTGCCGGATCAGAGCGGCGTCGGCAGACGTTTTCAACATCTCCCCGGTTCTGAGTGCGGCGGCGGTGACCGGTAGGTTCCAATCGTGCCCGAACTGCCCGAGGTCGAGACAATTCGGCGTCAGATACGCCCCAGACTCATCGGTAGGCGCGTCCTCGAAGCCGGATCCCACCCTTCGGCCAAGTTCACCCCGGCACGGGCAACCACGGGCGCAGCGATCAATGACGTGGGCCGCAGGGGCAAGTACCTCCTCATCGCCTTGGACAACGATCGGGAACTCGTTGTCCATCTCGGCATGACCGGACGGGTTGTATTCCGACCCGGACCAGCCGACGACGCCGACCCTCATCTTCGTGCGTGGTGGTACCTGGACGAGGACGAGACGATGGAGTTCATCGACGCCCGCCGGTTCGGGCGCCTCCGCGTCGTCCCAACCGGCGACTACTCGTCGATCCCGACGCTGGCCAACGCCGGTCCCGAACCGTGGGACGACGCGCTCACGCCGAAGATCTTCTGGCAGAGTCTGCGGAGCAGCAAACGAGCCATCAAGACCCAACTGCTGTCGCAGCGACCGATTGCCGGGATCGGCAACATCTATGCAGACGAGGCACTGTGGCTTTCCGAGATCAACCCTGCGAGACGGTCGATTGGTCTGGATCGGGCAGAGCGCCTGCTCGACGCTGTTCGCACCGTCATGGCCCAGGGAATCGACCAGGGCGGGACCACCTTGCGGGACTACCGGAACGCAGAGGGAGGGTCCGGCGAGAATCAGCACTCTCTTGCGGCGTATGGCCGAGCGGGCGAGCCGTGCTTGCGGTGCGGGGAACCACTTCGATCGAGAGTGATCGATGCTCGCACGACCGTCTGGTGCGTAGCATGCCAACGGAACTGAGAACGGAGGAGGGACGATGACGAAGTGGTTGAGCGACTCCCAACAGCAGGCGTGGCGGCTGTAGCTCGACGTCATCCAGCGCCAGATGGTGTTGCTCGAGGATG
>CAZYLX010000743.1:0-2353 GCA_964648595.1 uncultured Acidimicrobiaceae bacterium | reverse complement strand
CGATATGCGTTCTTGCGGATCTGACCGCGCCAGCGGCAGCCCGTTCGCGTTTGCCGGATCACGATTGGTTATTGGGCGTCAGCGCAGTGTCGTTATGCGTTAGCCGCGGCGGCGCAGGTCTTTGCCAGCTCGTCAGTCATTCGGTGCGAGAAGAAGATCTGGGAACCGCCTGCGCCGTCGCCGCAGATCCGATTGGCGGTCAGTTTCGGTTTCGGTTGGCGACGAGGACTCTGTCGAGGCTGTGGTGCGCTCCGGTTGGGGCGTCGGGGCGAGTCCGCTCGTCGTCGACCTCGACGACGAAGTCACCATCGATGACGCTGGCGATGTCGTCGAGTGACACGTAGTCGTAGCGGTCGAAGCCGTGCTCCTTCGCCGCTGCGAGCGCTGCTTCGTCGTGGACGTGACCGATCAAGAGCAGACGGCCGCCGGGGCGTACGGAGTCAACGATCGAACCGAGCGCCGCGAGACCGGTGGCGCGTTTGAACGCCGGGTAACTGACCACCACCAGGTCGTAGGAATGAGCCGAAGGCGGGTCGGTGATTGCGTCGACAGCATCGAAGGCGAGGTCGACCCCGGCAGCTGCGGCAGCGGCACGTGCTCGATCGATCGCCACCGAGGAAATGTCGGTTCCGGTGACCTCCCAACCCTTGGCGGCGAGCCAGATCGCGTCGGCTCCTTCGCCGCAGCCCACATCGAGGGCGCGACCCGGCACAAGGGACTGAGCTTCGACCACGAGCGACCCGTTGGGTTCACCGCTCCACATCTGCTCGCTGCCGTGCCTTTCGTAGCGATCGTCCCACTCGACACGATCTGTCTCGGCTCGTCGCGCCCGTTCGATGTCTTCTTCAATCAAGCCAGCGTTGAGCATGGTCGCGACCCTGGAGCCGTGAGCGGCAGCATGCAGAACTTGCTGCATCGGGTCAGCGACGTTGCCGGCAGCGAAGATCTTCGGGTGGCTCGTCGTCCCCACTTCATCAACCACGACATGACGACCCATCCCTGAGAGGTGATCACCGATCTCGATCAAGCCTTCGACCATCGAGGCGTTTGGCTCGAATCGCGGAGCCACAACGGCAACGTCGGCGATCAACTCGCCGCCGTTGAGCCTGATCTGCAGATCGTCGCCAGCCACGGCAACCTCGGTTGCTGCCCGGGTCTCGACCTGGACTCCACCGAACCCGAGACGCTCGATCTCCTCGCTGGCCAGCGGGTCGCGCAGCGTGGACGACTTGGTCTCAACCGGGCAGATCGGCGACGTCGTGATCCGGCCCGAACCGCAGCATTGGCCGGGTATGACCGTTTGGACACTGTCGCGGCCGGGCAGCACGGTGCAGGCGGTCAAGATGCGCTTCGATGCCGATGGGCCTGACACCGAACCTCAAGTTCATCCCGGCCATGACTTCATGTTTGTCATCGACGGCACCGTCTGCCTCACTCTCGGCGACTCCAAGCACGTCGTGGCTGCTGGCGAATCCGCCGAGTTCGACACCATGACCCCGCACGCTGTCACAGCAGTTGGTGGGCCCGCTGACGTCCTTATGGTCTTTGACCGTGACGGCGCCGCCACACACCTCCACGACTAACTGCCACGAAGAAACATCAACCATCACTCGAACGGGACGCCAGCGAAATCACATCGTCGAAGCAAAGCAACCAACGATCACAACCACGAACGATATGCGCAGACCCGCCGACGAGAGACCCATCGCCGAACCGATCGCATTGCCGGCTACCGCTCGGATATTCGAGCCAACAATGGTGTCGATATGCGTGGGTCGAGGCAGCTGTGATGGGTCGGGGAAGTACGGAGGCGGCGCCCAACTGCCAGGGCCTGCCACACCATTTCGGTTGCCCATGGAGCACCGACCATCCCTGGACGTATTGACGGCGCCATCACACGCGACGATTGCTCGTATCACCGCTGGTTGAGGTGACCAATCAGCGCGTCGACTTCGTCGGCGACCGCTCGGGGTTCGATGACTCGAACCGGCGCACCAAGCGCCAGTCGGACCACTGCCATGATGAGGGAATCGAGTTTGTTGGCGCGGAGTCGAATCGTGCACGAGTCGGCTTCGGTGTCGATGGGCGTGTGGTCGACCCATCTCAATGCTTTGGCGACTTGTTCGTAGGAGGCGTGCACGGCCACGAGCGTCTCGAGTTCGCGAGGTATCGAGGCGATCGATGCCGCGAGGTATGCGGCGCCGTCGCCGCCGGGGATTTCGCGCGGCGCGAAACGCACGCCGGCGAGGTGTGCGCCGCTGAGCCGGTCGAGGCGGAACGTGCGCCAATCGGTGCGGCGGAGATCCCATGCGACGAGGTACCAGCGGCGGCCGGCGGGGACCAACTGGTGCGG
>CAZYLX010000742.1:0-2356 GCA_964648595.1 uncultured Acidimicrobiaceae bacterium | reverse complement strand
CTGTGGTGTCGTTGCTGTGGCTGCCGGTCCTCCTGCCGGTAGTGGACGTGGCCAAGATGGAGGGCTTCCTCCGCGGAGTCGGATCGCGATTCACCGTCGGCGGGGGGGCGAGCGGTTGACTCGCGTTGCCGTGGCCGTAGTTCATTACCACACCGAGGGGCTGCTCGAAAAGTGCCTCGTTCGACTCGCTGCCTCGACCCTGGCCGATTTTCGTGCGGTGGTGATGGATAACGGGAGCTCGTCGTCCCTTGCCGGCTGTGAAAAGGACGCACGCATCAGTCTCGTCAGATCTCCGCGCAACCTGGGATTTGCCGCCGGAGTCAATCGGGCGCTGGCGGAGCTCCCCAGCGATGCACCCTACCTCATGTTGCTCAACCCCGACGTTCAGCTCGAGACCGACACCATTGAAACCCTCGTGGCCGCTCTCGAGGCCGAGCCCCTGGTGGGCGCGGCCAGCTGCGCCCTGCGCCTGCCGGACGGGACGCTCGACCCGGCGTGCCGGCGCGCCGAGCCGACGGCCTTCAGCGCTCTGGCGAAGCAGCTCGGGCTGCATCGTCTCTTTCCATCGAACACACTGTTCGGCCGCTACAACCTGGTCGGCGTCGATGCCAGCAAACCCGGTGACATCGACAGCGGGACCGGAGCATTGCTGCTCGTTCGGCGCGCCGCCTTCGACGAGTCGGGGGGCCGGCTCGACCAGCGGTTCTTCCTGTATGGGGAAGACCTCGACCTGTGTCGAAGGATTCGCGAGGCGGGCTATCGGATCCGCTACTACCCGCAGGCGTCGGCCCTTCACGTGAAGGGTTCGGGCAGGATCCGCGGACTCGGGGTCACCACCCACTTCTACCGCGCGATGTGGATCTACTATCGCAAGTGGGGCCGGTTCCGGGGAAACCCTCCGGTCTTGTGCGGTCTGGTCGCGGGGTTGTTGATGATCGGTGGTTTGGAAATCATACGCAACAGCGTTCGTCGGCGCTTCGGGCCCCGGACCGGGTCGTGAGGCTTCTGCTCGACGGACGTCCGGCCTTCGGAGGCATCCACCGGGTCGTTCGCGGACTCGTGGTCGGTCTGAGGGCCCGCTGCAAACTCGGCGACGTCGAGGTGTACGGCGAGAACGGCGGGAACCCGGTGACCCCCGGCCATCGGCTGACGCCCTGGCGTCGCGTGTTGCGACCGCTGCTCGGCAATGCTCGCCGCGTGGTCGCCGACCAGATCGGCCTCGGGCTGGCCGTTCGCGGCGGAGCTCACGATCTCGTCCACTCACCCCACGGCGTGGTGCCCTTCCATCCGCCGCGGCCGTGGATCGTCAGCCTGTGGGATCTCAGCCCGATCAATCCAGAGTTTGCCTGTGGGCCGCCGTTGATGCGTCGGTACCGCTCGTGGTGCTTCCGCCGGGCGGCTGTCCAGGCGGATCACGTCATCGTTCCGTCGGAGGCGGTTCGTAACATGGTGATAGAGCGGTTCCATCGGCCGGTTGACAGCGTGACCACGATCTACCCGGTATTCGGACCGTTCTTCGGTGAAACTGAATCCCCCGCCCCGGAGCCCCGGCACCTTCTCCACGTCGGCACGCTCGAGCCGCGCAAGAATCTCGACCGGCTGCTCGACGCCTATCTGCTCCTCGACCCGGCGGTGCGGCCGCCTTTGGTTCTGGTCGGTCGCTATGGCTGGCGCCAGGAAGCTTTGGTGGAGCGTATCGGCCGCATCGGTCCGTCGGTCCGGTGGCTCGACGAAGTCGACGACGAACAACTCGGTCGCCTCTATCAACGAGCCGCCGTTCTCATCCAACCCAGCCGTCACGAGGGATTCAACCTGCCGGTGCTCGAAGGTCTTTCGGGAGGTGTGCCCGTGGTGGCGTCGAACATCCCCGTCCACCGGGAGGTGGCGGGCGACTGTGCGCTCTATGTTCCGCCGGACGACGCTGATGCGATCGCGGCGGCGATCCTCGCGGTTCTCGGCTGGGACCGGGAACGGCGGGACGCGTGGTCGGCGGCGGCACGCCGCCGTCTCGCCCGTGTGACGACGTCGGATCCGGTCGCCGAGCACCTCGAGGTGTATAGGCGAGTGGCTGCCGGTCGCGGTGTTCTCGGCTGACCACTCCAAATCCAGAACTTGGGTTCGAGTGAAGGCCGATATCCCAGACTCCCAGGCCCATTCGAATCGACAGCTTCCGTGTTCGAGGTCAGCCCTCCTTCGGCCACCCGCTGAAACTCACAGTCGAAGGGCTGACAACCAACCTCGGAAGGGCTAGACTGCCATGCCGGGCTGCGGCATATGAAAATATTCACGAGGGTGACACATGACCACATCGAAGATCATCTGGACAAAAATCGACGAGGCGCCGGCATTGGCGACC
>CAZYLX010000741.1:0-2362 GCA_964648595.1 uncultured Acidimicrobiaceae bacterium | reverse complement strand
CATCGACGAGACCTACCGCAACTTCCGCGACACCGAGGCTCCGCCGCACCACCAGTTCGCCGAACCCACGTGGCAAAGCACCACGATCAGTCTCCACTCCTTCTCGAAGGACCTCGCCATTCCTGGCTACCGAGTCGGCGCGATCGTTGCCGGAGCGGAATTGCTCGAACAAGCAGCCAAGCTGTTGGACTGCGTAGCGATCTGCGCTCCACGAATCAGCCAGGAAGCAGCGCTCACCGGCCTCATCGCCGCTGATGCATGGCGTCGGGAACAGGTCGACCGCATCGCTGAGAATCTCGAGCTGTTCCGATCGACGATGGCACCCGGGCCTGGCGGCTTCGAACTCGCTGCCTCTGGTGCTTTCTTCGGCTGGGTCCGACACCCGTTCACATCGATGTCGACCGACGATGTGGTCAAACACCTCGTGCTCGACCACGACGTACTGGCGATCCCGGGAACGGCCTTCATGCCGTCAGACGAACGATGGCTTCGGTTCAGCTTTGCCAACCTTGATGGCGCCGAGTTCGCCGTGTTGGGCGATCGCTTGGAGCAGTGCGGTGCGGCGCTTGGCGACTGAGGCCGTCGCAGGTCCGGGATTCAGGACGGCTTCGCAAGCTGGAACCAAGTCATCCCGTCACTTGCGACCGGCAACATCCGGTGGACATCGACACTGGTGACAGCGTCAGTCGAACCGCTGATCGCGTCGAGAACTCCGGCCGACTCCACGTCGGTCAGTGTGCAGACGCTGTAGGTCAGGCGTCCGCCTGGCTTCAGCAACTGGAGCCCGGAACGCACCAGTTCGATCTGGAGTTCGGCCAAGCGCCCCGGGGCCTGCTTGTCCACTCGCCAACGAGCGTCGGGGCGACGGCGAAGGCTGCCGAGTCCGCTGCAGGGTGCGTCGATGAGCACATGATCAACTGAGCCCGCTCGTACGGGTGGAAACAGACCATCGGCGACGATGGGGCTGACCCGAGACCCGAGCCGATCGACATTGTCGACAATCAGGCCGACTCGATGCGGAGCGAGATCGGCAGCCAGAACGACTGCGCCGTTTGCGGCCAGGCCGGTTGCCTTGCCTCCTGGAGCAGCACACAGATCCACGACGACGTCGCCCGGACGCACGTCCATGAAGGTGACGATGCGCTGCGATGCCGTGTCCTGCACATAGCCGTCGGCTCGTACCTCGGCGGTTGCCGGCTCGTTCATTGCTTCAAGGGCAACCACGGCGTCGTGTTCGCCAAGATCGGACGCCAGCTGCTCGACGATCCAATTCGGATAGCTGAGTCTGGTCGCGAGATCAGGCCACTGCACGTCGGCGTCAGCCACTCGCCGCAGCACCGCGTTCACGACTTTCTTGCCAGGGCCTTTCACCGCGCCGACGGTCGCCGAAACGGCGGCGTGGCGTGGCGTGTCGAGATAGTGGAGTTGGTAGGCACCGATGCGCAGCGCCGCCCGAACCTGTGGCTCGACCTTCGACAGAACGAAGCGGTTGACCAGGAAATCACACGACCGCATCATGCGGGTCGTTCCGTAGACGAGCTCGGTCACAAAAGCTCGATCTCGCTCGGCAAGATCACTTCGATCGAGCATCCCCGGAAGCAGGAGGTTGGCATACGCCTCATCTCGGTCGATGCGGACCATGGCCTCGATGGCGAGACGACGGGAACGAACGCCAGGATCAGCGGCCAAGGAGAGCTCCAGACTCGATGCGGTTGCCGTTTGCCCAGTCACGGGCGCCCATTCTCGCTCGACCTTCCGGCTGCACGGTGACCAGTTCCAGAGCACCCTGACCGCAACCAACAACGACAGACGCTTTATCGACCGCGATTTCGCCAGGAGTCAGATCATGACGAACAGGTGCCACGGTCGCGGCCCAGATGCGGAGCCGAGCGTCGTTGTGGGTCGTCCACGCCCGACCGAGACGGATGACCCGGTCGACGAGAATGGCGGGATCGCTGAGCTCGAGGTGGAGTTCCTCTGGTTGGATTTTCTTCGCGTAGGTAGGCTCCCCGAGCTGGGGCTGCGGCTCACCAAGACCTTCGGTGAGCACACGGACAAGAAGATCCGAACCGATGGCAACAAGATCGTTTCGCAGGCTGTCGAGGGTGTCCGTCGGCGCGATTGGGCGTTCGATCCGGCGATACACCCCGCCGGTATCGAGACCTTCTTCCAGTGCCATGACACAGACGCCGGTTGCTTCGTCGCCCTCGAGGAGTGCCCGCTCGACCGGGGCCGCACCCCGCCATCGAGGCAGCAGGGAAAAATGAAGGTTCACCATCGACACGTGGTCCAGCACATGGGGCTTGATCAGATGGCCGTAGGCAACGACGACCGCTAGGTCGAGATCGAGGTCGAGGAGGTC
>CAZYLX010000740.1:0-2363 GCA_964648595.1 uncultured Acidimicrobiaceae bacterium | reverse complement strand
GCCGTCCAAGGACAATCGGACCAGCTCGTGTCGGTCGGTTGACGGCGGTTGTCGCGACCGCTTGCGATGTCAGTCGTGCGAGAGTGCGTCGACTGCAACCGTGACCGCGAGCACCAGTGGGGCATCGGCGATGTCGTTGACCTCGACTCCATAGGTGTCGCGCACCCGGAACCACTTCTTCGACACTTCGGCGATGGTGTCGCCGTCGCGTTCGATCTCGTACTCGTGGTCGACGATGTTGCCGTGCACCTTGAGGTCTTTGCCCTGCTCGACCTCGACATGGAAACGGTCGCGGAATCCCACCAGAGCCTTCTTCACGACCGCCTCGCGGTCGCCCAATTCGATCTTGATCTTGTCGCGCACGGAGATCTTCTTCTCCTGGATCTTGGCGGCATCGTTTCCTTGCGTGTCCTCCAGGATCCAGGTGTCGCGCAGGCGCGCCGCCTTGCCGTTGACACGGAACATCCGGTTTCCGGACTCGTCCTCGATCCAGTAGTCGTCACCGATCGAGATCATCTGTTCGCGGAGCTGGAACTTGATGCCTCCGTCGTCTCCCCGGTTCTTCAACAATCCCACGATGTCGTCCTTCCTGTCTGTCGACCGATCGGCCGGTACGCACGCACGCACGCCTCGACGCTAGCCGTCGCGATGAAACGGTCCGCCCCTCGTTGCCGCGTGCTGGATGATTCCCACTGGAGTTCCGTTCGTCACCCGAAGGCGCGCCCATTCAGCGAGTCGAACCGCCCGTTGACGGTTCCGCGGATGAAGGCGTGACCTTGGATCACGACTGATGCGGTGCGGTCGGTTTTGAGACAGCGCATTGGTCTGAGCCTGGCTTGAGTCGACCGTGGTCGCACTCGACGCGGTTGTTGGCGTATTGCTCGGTGGTGTGGAACGCGCCCTGCCGCGCGGCCCTTGGATTCTGGCGGCCGGGATATCGCGCGGCGTTATCGGGTGTACTCGAAGCAGGCGCTCCGGGGATGGTCGTCGTGGCGGTGTCACGGTCCGAGACAGAGCCGATCGCCTCATTGAGGTGCGTGTGCCGCCAATTCGCGAGACTAGTGACATGTATGCAATAGCAACGTTCCTTGTGGTGGCCGCCATCACCGTCACTTTCACCAAGCTGACGACGGGAGCGCTGATCGCCACCGGGTTGCCGCCCGAAATCGCGTCGTTCCAGTCTCGGTCGGCGTTCAGTGGTGCTGGTTTCACCACGACCGAGGCCGAGAACGTCATCAACCATCCGACGAGGCGGAAGATCATCGGGACCACGATGTTCGTCGGGAACTTGGGGACACCGACGTTGGTTGTGACGGTGCTCGTCGGATTCCTCGCCTCGGGGCCCGGTTCGACGACCGAGCGGACGCTGGTGATCGTCTCCGGTGTCGTTCTGATCGTACTGACGGTCACCAACGGACCGACCGAGCGATGGCTGACTCGGCTCGGCGAGCGATACGCCCAGCGCCGCCTGCTGCCCGCACTCGAGCACGAGGTCGACGAGTTGCTGGTGCTCGACCACGAATTCATCGTGGGAGCTCGACGGATCGGTGAGGAACCGGGCGACACGCAGCGGAGTCTGCGCGGTCTGGACGAGGCGTTCCCAGGGTGCACGGTTCTCGGGGTACGGCAGGGGGAGAAGTACATCGGTGCGTCGCCCGCTGACATCGATCTCGGCGAGGGCGACGTTCTCGTCATCTACGGCCCGCGCGACCTGGTGCGGAATCCGCCAACCCTGTGATCCGATGACTCGTCCGCTGAGGGAGCCCCTGCCGAAATGACGTCCGCGGTCGAGACCGTCTCACGTGGCGATAGCCGTGAGCTTCGCTGCGTAGCGCGAAGCGGCCGATCGAGCCCGAGATGTTCGTCCCCAGAACGCGCGGCGACGAACTCGACTGAAAACTGTCACCGAACGCCGTCTCGGTGACGCTGGCGAGACCACTCCGGATCCCCGCCCCGGCTCGGTGGCACACGTTTCCGAGCGCCGCCAGCTCGCGGGCAAGCACCTCGAGGGCGCGAGCGAAGACACCATGATGAAGTTCTGCAGTGAGAACTTCCTGCGTCTCTTCCCCGACTCTCGAACCCCCGACTCTCGAACAACCGCATCGGCCTAACCGTTTCGATCGGAAAGTTCGGATCCCGACCACGCTACGGTCGTCGCCGTGGGCGAACGAGACGGCCAGCGTCGAGTCGAGCCAGACCCGCCAGGCGGGACCGTCGTGCGCGTTTTGCCTCCTCGTCGCGTCGAACAATCCTCGCTGCTCGACTCCTCGCTGCCAGCCGCATGACTGCGGACGACGTGCGCCTCCCCGGCCAGCGAGCACGGCCGAGCGACTGGACCTCAGTCCCGACCACGCCGGCCCGCT
>CAZYLX010000739.1:0-2364 GCA_964648595.1 uncultured Acidimicrobiaceae bacterium | reverse complement strand
GTCTACAAGATCGCCCAAGAAGCCCAGGACGCGTTTGCCGACAAAGAACTCCCGCTGCAGGTCGCAGTGATGGGCTGCGTGGTCAATGGTCCGGGCGAGGCCCGTGACGCCGACATCGGCATTGCTGCCGGTAACAAGCGAGGTCACCTCTTTGTCAAGGGCATCAATGTCGCCGTCGTTCCCGAGGATGAGATGGTCGACACGCTCGTCGAGTGGGCCGAGTACATCAACGACAACGGTGTCGAGGCGGCGATGGAACGGGCAAAGGAAAGCGCTCCGGCGGCCCGCCGAGCCGCCCAGGAGGATCGCGATCGAAATCTCGGCGAGAAAGGCGAAGACGCCAACGACACCGAGCAGCTCGTGCAGCTCATGAAGAACGACCGAGTGAACCCGTCGGCCTGACGGCCTTTTGCCTTGCTGGAGTTGATCGCTGCGCTCTCAACTCCCGCTGTCAACTCTCGCTGTCTGGATCGATGAGGTCGGCGTTGGCTTCCGCGTGAGCCTGGACCTCGTCGATCTTGTCCTGGATCTCGGCCAACGAATCGCTCGAACCCGTCTCGGCCTGAATCATCTCCATGCGTTCTTCTGGTGTGGCATGCAGCTCTCGTTCCCGGCGCGAAAGATCGGCGTCCAACCGCTCCTCCACGTGATCGACGCTGTTCTTCACATCTCGTGCCTCACGCCGAATCCACTGCGTGAACGTGTCCAGAAACCCCATGCGGCGATCCTAGGGCTATCCTCCGTTCTCGCCGAGAGGCGTGGGCTCGGCCCACGCCTTTTGTCTGTACTGCCCAGCGAGTCGCCCGGCGAGACGACCTCGGGCGCACGTTCGAAGAAATGCCAAGCGACCAACGACCGAGGAGGTTCCATGTCCATCCCTGACACCGTGACCGAGCTTCTCGAGCCCGTCGTAGCAACCCTCGACGTCGAACTGATCGACGTCGAGTGGAACGGCAACTCCCTGCGGATCGTCGTTGATCGCGTCTGGACCCAAGACGAGGTCATCGACAAGACCAACGGCATCACGACGCAGCAGCTGGCCGATGTGAACCGCCTCATCTCGCCGATTCTCGATCAGCACGACCCTGTTCCCGGTCGGTACACACTCGAGGTCTCGAGCCCTGGCGTCGAACGCAAGCTGACCAAGCCCGAGCACTACCGGCGTGCCCTTGGCGAGAACGTTGTCGTCAAGCTCATGCCCCAACTCGAGCCCCGCCGTGTCAAAGGTGAGTTGCTGGCGATCGACGTCGACACGAACACGATCCAAGTCGTCGGCACCGAGATCGATGGGATCGGTCAAGTCGATCCAACCCCGATCACGCTCGACATCGCATCGATCCAGAAGGCGAGAACGAGCTTCGACTGGGGCCCGACCCCCAAACCCGGCGGACCGAAATCAAAGGGTGCGAAGAAGCAGCCGGCTCCCGACGGCGGCAGCCGCTCCAACGCGAACGATGAAGAAGAACAACCGACTACCAAGCAAGCACAACTGAACAGAGACAAGGATCCATCATGAGCAACGAGATGACTGACGCCCTGGCCGCACTGGCCGAAGACAAGGGAATCTCCATCGAGAAGCTGTACGGCATCTTGGCCAACGCGCTCGAGTCGGCATACAAGCGGATGCCAGGATCCTTCGAGTACGCGTGGGTCACCATCGACCCATCGACCTTCGAGATCCGGGTCTACGCCCAGGAACTCGATGAAGACGGCGAGACCGTCGGCGAAGAAATGGATGTCACCCCCGAGAACTTCGGCCGAATCGCCGCGCAGACCACAAAACAGGTCCTCATGCAGGGCATTCGTGAAGAAGAACGCGAGATGAAGTACGAGGAGTACGCCGGACGTGAGGGTGACATCGTCACCGGCATCGTCCAGCAGACCGACAGCCGCTACACCCTCCTCGACCTGGGCCGGGTCGAAGCCCTGCTCCCGCAGGCCGAGCAGGTCTCGACTGGACCGCGGCCCGAGAACGGGGCCCGCTACAAGGCCTACATCGTCGAGGTGCGCAAGACCGTGAAGGGTCCGCAGATCGTCGTGAGTCGCACACACCCCGGCCTCGTCAAGCGGCTGTTCGAGCTCGAGGTGCCCGAGATCGCCGACGGCATCGTCGAGATGAAAGCGTGCGCCCGCGAACCCGGTCACCGCACGAAGATCGCTGTTGCTTCGAACGATCAGAACGTTGATCCTGTGGGAGCCTGCGTGGGAGCACGCGGATCTCGGGTTCGCATGGTCGTCAACGAGCTCAACGGTGAGAAGGTCGACATCATCCCGTTCAGCGAGGACCCCTACGAGTTCGTTGCGAAGGCGTTGTCGCCAGCGAAGGTGCGCGAAGTGCGAATCCACGAAGACACTGGCACGGCC
>CAZYLX010000738.1:0-2365 GCA_964648595.1 uncultured Acidimicrobiaceae bacterium | reverse complement strand
CTGTGCAATAAGGTCTTTAACCTTCTGTATGGTTTTTTCTACGTTAATATTTTCAATCGTCATGCCGCCACCGATGATTACGAAGTGCTTCTTTTGCCCAGGCATACGCAGACAGTATCGGCCTGGACCAACAGGATCTGACCACCGCGGACTCGACTACGATCGGCCGACCATGGCTCCCCTCCCATCCGGTCGTTCGGCCCGACAGCAGGCACTGGGCATCGATCTGTCGAACACCATCGAGGCGCCGTCGATCTCTGGAGTCCAACGAGTCGCTTTGGGACTGACCGGGGCCCTTCGCAGCGCATGGCCCGTTGTGGTGCTCGATGGGCGGGCGGGATCGTTGGCACCGGCGGATTCCGTAGCTCTCGCTCGCCTCAGGCGCGTCGAAGAAGGACGCAGCGGCGCAACGCTCCCGGGCCGAGCGGAGACTCGTCTCCGACGGCTCGTTCGCGGTCGCCGCTCTCAGCAGGCCCACCACAGTGGCCTGGAACCCGGCGACCTGTTGATCGACCTCGAGCCCAGCTGGCATGCACCTCAAGCCCGTGCCGAACTGCTCCCCCGGCTGCATTCCCACGAAATCAACACTGCGGCACTGCTTCACGATGTGCTCCCACTCAGCAACCCTGAGTGGTTCCCACCGGAATCGGTCGAACGGTTCACCTCCTGGTTCGATGCCCATGTGGCAGCCGACTCGACGCTGCTCGCGATCTCGGCCGCCACTGCAGACAGTGTCGCCGAACGAACGAATCGCCGCCCGAGCGTCATCCGCCTCGGAGCCGAAGCCGCACGCCCCCAAAATGCGCTGAATCAGAGCCGCCAAGGACTGCTCATGCTGGGCACGGTGGAGCCTCGCAAGGGCCATTCGGTCGTGCTCGACGCCCTCGATCTCCTCGGACCGGAAGCACCCATCGTTGATGTCGTCGGCCGCGCCGGATGGGCACCGGCAGACCTTCTCGAGCGCCTCGACAACCACCAAAAGACTCGTTGGCATCAGCACGCTTCCGATAGCGAGGTCGAGCAGTTGTGGGCGCTGACCGGGCTGCTCCTCCAGCCATCGCTCGGCGAGGGCTACGGCCTCCCCGTGGTGGAAGCACTCCAGAGAGGTGTCGCGGTCGCCGCTTCCGACATTCCCATCATGCGCGAAGTCGCCCGCGGCCAGGCCATCCACCTGCCGAAGGATCCCGCCGCGTGGGCCGAGCTCATGAGCAATTTCGCAGATGACCCAGAGGCCTGGCCCGCTCCGGCTCCGCTGGTGTGGCCCACGTGGAGCGACGCCGCCGACGACATGCTCGATGCGCTCCGGGCCGCCGGCCGATGGCCCGACCCCGACCCGACCAGCCGGTAGGGTCTGGGATCTGTGCAGATCGTCTATCTCTCCAATCGTCCCGAGATCCTGGCCGGCACGCTGCAGGCCGTTGCCCGCTGCCAAGACTGGGTCGACCACGTAGTGGTCTGCGCACCTGCCACGACGCACGACGCCATCTCCGATCGAGCGAGCGCGGTGTGGAATCGGTCGCTCACGCTGATCGACGAGAGCGAAGTCAGCGGCCTCACCCCTTCCGACATCTCGGCGCTCGGCCACGTCGAGCGAAACGTCACACTTCGACGGGCCGTGATCGAACAAGGGCACACCGATGACACCTTCCTGCTCAGCGATGACGACTATCGCCCGCTGACCGAGATTCCAATCACCGACTACGTCCAAAACGACGGACGCCACGTCGGGTACTACTTCTACGAGCTCGAACAGTGGCCGGGCGATCAGACTTCGTACGACCAAGCCCAGATTCGGACGCTCGGCATCCTCCAACTGCTCGGGCTGCCGACCTTGGCGTTCGGTGCTCACATGCCGCAGATCATGACCGTCGACGGTTGGCGTCGAGCTTTCGCCGAGAGCGATCGGGTCGGAGGAGGCGCTTTGGTCGACGAGTGGTCGCTCTACTTCAACGTCGCAATGGCCCAGACGCCGGAAGCGTTCGCCTCACCCGAGCCGTTCCGCACCCTCGCTTGGCCGCAATGGCCGCATCAGTGGCCGTTCATGGTCCGACCTCATCCGATCCGCTTCGAGAACCACCACCCAGAGCACGAAGCAGAAGGCGGACTGTTCGCGGGAATGGGCCTGGCGACATCCGACCTCGACGCCCTCGAGCGCATCGTTGCGTGGCGCCAGGCCGAGATTGCCATCGGCGAACTTCGGTTCGACCCCGAGTGGGACGATCCCTGGACCCGCGGGCAATCTCATCGACGGAGGGCGGCCGCCGCCATTCGGGCCGCGGCGAAGGTGCGCAAGTACGCCTCGTTCGCCGACCCGTCCAGGGCCGACCACGATCCGGTATGAGGCGTCGCGTCGCGTGAACCCCAT
>CAZYLX010000737.1:0-2365 GCA_964648595.1 uncultured Acidimicrobiaceae bacterium | reverse complement strand
CACTATCCCATCGGTCGGGTGGTCTACTCCGAGATAGACCCGCGCCAGAATCAGGCCCCCGACAAGTACCCCACCGACACCCAACGCCAAACGACGTCGACCTCCGTCGGGCACCAGCGTGTAGGCCATCGCAGCAGCCGTCACGCCCAGACGAGCGACCGGGCCCGACGGATGTGACGCACCATCCCAATCTCCGATGTTCGGAACAAAAGGCCGCGGCCTACCAATGAACTCCTGCATGCCCTCGACGGTGAGTTGCACGATGACGATTGCGAGAAGCACCGCAAAAACGTGCCGCAAGCGACGCACGGCGAGCAAGGCAATGAGCGTGCCGATCCGAAGCACCCGAACAAACCATGAAGAACCAAGCAAAGCCACCGCATCGGCGACCGAGGTCAGGGTGTCGTTGCGGATGTCGACAAACCACTCCAAGATCGACATGTCCCGTTCGGTCCACCAGTTGGCCGATTCAGGAAACGCAAAGAGTGTTATCCACAATACGACCATGGCCAGGCCACCCAAGAGCCAAAGCCAGCCTGACCTACGTAGGTCACGCTGCAACGGAGCTTTCTCACCGCTGGGCCGGCGTCTCCGACCAGCCACACGAACGCCGGCGATCCGGACCTCACGTCGCTCACCGAGCTCCACCAGCCCCGGCTCAATCGGGGTTACCACGATTCCCCAGACGCGGCGAGGTCACTCATGGTGGTGCGCCGGAAGAGTATGCCGATGAGATGGCTGCCAAGGCGACGCATCGTCGCCTGACGACGTGCCTCGTCTTCGTCGTCGATGACGAGGTGAAGAAACGTTGCTCCCAGACGCCAAGCCAACACTCCATCGGTGAGGACCTGGTCGCCGACAACGACGACCGGTGTCTGAGATCCCCGAAGGCCAAGCCGCCTTCGGGTTGTCCAAGGTTTGTTGCCCCGGCTCACAAGTCGAGATACCCCCCGCTCAGGGCCATTGGTCAACGCGATGACTCGAGCAACGTTCTCGTGCGCTTCGAGGCGGTCGATGGCGTCGTTGACGACCAGCGCAAACTCCGCAAGCGGGACATCCTGTGGCGCCAGAGTGTTATCAACATCGCTAATGATCACCTTCTCGGCGGCGCTCGATTCGACGAAGCCGATGACCTCATCAAGGGAGCCGACGTCATGCATTGGGACCCGGCCAAGAATCATTCGGGGATCTGGTCAAGCGTCATGACTCATCTTGGCTCTTCGTCGAGGATCGTGTCGAGCCCACAGGGAGAATGCATTAGTTGTGGCTGTCCTGGCCGGCGAGAGCGGTCTCACGGGAGTGGGGCTCATAGTCCTCGGGGTCGATTCCTGTGAGGTCGAGGAGGTGCATGCGCTCAGCACCCGTGCGGCTGGGCGTGACGACGAGCAGCACGCTCGGTAGCACCAAGAGCGCAACGAGCAACGAGAAGACGATCATCACCGCAGTGAGCGTGCCGAAAGTAACAAAGATCGGCATGGGGGCGAGAGCCATGAACGAGAAGCCGATGATCGAGGACAATGCTGACACCGCCAGGGCCCCACCGGTCCCTTCACCAGCCCTGCGTAGCGCTGGGAACCTGCTGGGTTCGTTCTCGAACTCTTCGCGGAAGCGCATCGTGAAGTGTGTCGAATAATCGATGCCGACACCTACAGCGATCGCTGCGATTGTGGCGGTGACGACGTTGATCTTGTAGTCGGCATACCACATGAACCCGTACACCCAACCGACGACGAGCAGGATGGGGATTACTGCTGCGATCCCGTACTTGATCGACCGCATGAAGAACGCCGCGATCAGGGCGCACAAGACGAGCGCGACCGGCAGCGCCAACAACATTGCATCGGTGAACGCTGCAAGCGAGTCTTGTTGCGTGATGGCCTCACCCGAAACGCTGACGACGTTCAATGCCTGGCCACCGGCGGAAGCCTCGAGCGAAGCCGCAGCGTCATCGAGCCCGGCGCGAGCATCGAGGATGATCACATCATCGGTGAACGACGGGATGCCGACCTCAACAAATGAGGCGTAGGTGCCAGAACCGTCGGTCCACAACAGCTCGGTGACGCCATCGGCTGCGAACACAACAACGCCTTCGTCGTTTGTGATCCCATCAGCCAGCGCCAGGTCATAGATCGCACGAATCTGCTCGGCCGAGTCCGGTATCGCGTTCCCGTCGGTGTCGGTGATGTCAATTCCGGCAGCAGCCATTGCCTCGGGTGCCGCCACAGCCGCCTGCACGATCGAGACAGCGTTGTCCCGTCGCAAGGTCACATCGCCGTTCAAGTCGCGTGTGAGGTAGTCGTCTGGGGCCGCGGCCTCGGTGGTGTCGAGCTCGGTGACGACGTTATCGACAGCGGTCAGTGTTTCG